>JAUNRX010000091.1:0-6525 GCA_030539495.1 bacterium
CCAATGGCAGAATTCGTAATGAAACACTTAGTAAACCAAGCAGGCCTAGAGTCTGAGTTCGAGATTGCTTCCGCAGCCACAAGCCGCGAGGAAATCGGCAATGACATCCATCCTTGAACCAAGCAAAAGCTACTTGAGATGCATATCCCGTTTACAAAACGTCATGCAAGACAGATTACAAAAGCAGACTACGACTATTATGACGATATCATCGGTATGGATCATTATAACCTTCGTAATATGAAACATATTTTAGGCAAAGATCCTGAACATAAGATTTCCTTGCTATATCAATTTGCAGGACAAGACAAAGATATTGCAGATCCTTGGTATACGGGCAACTTTGATGAGACATATGATGACGTAATAATTGGATGTAAAGCATTGCTGAACAAAATTTTAGACTAGAATATAAAGAAGCCCAAGGTGACCTTCATTTGTTTGAAGATCACCTTTTTTAATGAATAGGAGAGTCTTCTCCTATTCATTAAAAAGCACCCTGAAAAAAGGAGGTAAGATGCGCACTCACTTGAAAGAAAGATGCCGCTGGCGGACCAAGTTCGGCGCGGACAAAGAGTCTTCTCCTTCAAGATTAAGCGGCAGGGGAGTTAAGAGTGTCGAAGACACATTACTCATTTATCGGACTAAGATATGAAAAGGCTCTCTAGGTTTTATTGGGCATATACGAGATTTGTTCACCGTTTGTGCCAAATTTCCGTACTATTTTTAAAGAATTTGTGAGGTTTTGGGCATATAGGGAAAAAAGTTCATCCGCATGCCCAGGCTTCGACTGATTTCGTGGGCATTTGCAATAGATTTTTTTGTATATGCCAAAATGGCTTTATTTCTTAATGCTTCACTTATAATTTTGGGCATTTTGAAGCTAATAATTTGATATATGCCAAAAGCCTCACAAACCAAATTTCAACAAACCAATAACCTTCCATAACACTCTTATGCTTTCCCTTCCATTCAGCCGTCTTTATACAATCTTAATACCTAGCAGAAATCGTTTATACGACGTTAACAAAATCCTTACTATAATAAAGGTAAGTAGAAAAGAGAATAGCAGACGAAAAGCAAAGCTAGAAGAAAGGTGATCGTATGAATTTATTTTGGGCTATTATTTTATTACTGGTTATTGGAGTGATTGGATTTTGCTGTGTGAATAAACTGGGGACGTTTCTTGAGGAAAATTTTCAAAATATAAATACAACGGAGAGGCCGGATGTAATTCATTTGGGGTTTGATGCGCCATATCTTGCAGAAGATTTTATCAATAAGATGAAGGAAAAAGATCATCAGCATCATTCTATGGAGGTAATCGTTTATTCTGGAACGAAAGATGATATAATGTGTATGTTACTAGCAGGACAGCTTGATTATATTATCTTACTCAATGCCGTTACCGCTCTTGATATCAAAACGTTAACCTATAAGGAGCTGTTTCTGAAGCCTAGAAACTTAATTACTAGTGATGCAGATCTTAATATTGAGATGGACGATCATGGTGCAGTAAAGGCAGAGGCATTCTGGATACCAAGATGGATTAGCAAAGACAAAGCGTATTTTTCAGATCTGATTATGAAAACTGAATAAGATACAGGGGGTGTTTTAGTATTAAAGATACGAATAGGAAAGAACATATCTTAGTTGGAATATCTTCAGCACCATCAAATAAAAAGATTATTGAGATAGCAGCAAGGATGGCAAATGCGTTTCAAGGCTCCTTGACTGCTATCTATGTTGAGACATCAGAAGATTCCTATATGTACGAGAAAAATAGGAAAAGACTGAATGAGAATATCAAAGAGGCAGAGAAATTGGGAGCTGCCATTGAAACGGTATACGGGGATGATATTGCGTTTCAGATTGCAGAGTTTGCAAAGCTTTGCGGAGCATCAAAGATTGTATTAGGAAAGAGTGCCATGAAACGACGAATTATTTTTGGAAATGGGTCCTTGATCGAACAGCTGGTACAATACGATCCGGAGTTAGAAATCTATAGTATTCCGGATTATAGAACCCATACCGTTTATCGAAAAAAGAACACTTGGAGATATTACATACCCAGATTAACAATAAGAGATATTATATTAAGCCTGACTCTTTTGATAATCGCAACATTAATCGGATTTTTCTTTGAGTACTGTGGATATAGCCAGGCCAATATTATAATGATCTATATTATCGGTGTACTGATGAATTCTATTGTGACCACATGGCCGGGCTACAGCCTGATTGCTTCCTTTGTCAGCGTGCTGGTCTTTAATTTTCTATTTACAGAGCCACGATTTACATTGCTCGCTTATGATAAAGATTATCCAATTACATTTCTTGTCATGTTTCTAGTGGCGTTCCTTGCCAGCTATTTAACGATAAGGCTGAAAGAACATGCAAGAAAATCCGCCAGAGCAGCATACCGGACGAAGATACTGTTCGATACCAATCAGCTGTTAGAGCAGGTTAGAAACCGGGATGAGATCATTGAGGTAACAGCAAGACAGATTGCAAAATTATTAAAACGAAATCTGATCGTCTACCAGGTAGAAAATGATACGTTAAGCAAGCCAAAGGAATATCTTCAGGAAGGGGAACCGGCCGGAGAAAAATTATTTGAGGAAGAAAAAGAGATTGCATTCTGGGTAATGAAAAATAGTAAGCATGCAGGTGCCACAACAGAAGTTTCACCAGATGCGAAATGTCTTTACCTCGCCATTCGAATGGAGAAAATAGTATATGGAGTAGTGGGAATTGAAATCGACCATAATCCAATCGATGTATTTGAGCATAGTATTTTACTGGCCATTTTAGGCGAGTGTTCCCTTGCATTAGAAAATGATAGAAACCGTAAGGAAAAAGAAGAGGTAGCATTACTTGCGGAGAAGGAGCAGCTTAGGGCAAATTTACTCCGTGCCATTTCTCATGACTTGAGGACCCCTTTGACGTCCATTTCAGGAAATGCAAGTAATCTTATAAAAAATGATACCTATTTTGATGAAGATACCAAAATGCGTATTTATACAGATATTTATGAGGATTCCATATGGCTGATTAAGCTAGTGGAGAATTTACTTTCCGTAACAAGAATCGAAGATGGAAAAATGAATATTCATATGACAGCGGAAGTTGTAGACGAGGTGATTCAAGAAGCGGTGCGGCATGTAAATAGTTTAAAGAAACAACATAGAATTCGCGTGATCAATTCGAAGGACTTGCTGCTTGCATTTATGGATTCCAAATTAATCATCCAGGTACTGATCAACTTAATTGATAACGCCATAAAATATACTCCAATTGACTCAGAAATAGTGATTACATCTAGAAGAAAGGGACAGTGGATTGAAATTGTGGTCCTTGATAATGGGGAGGGAATACCGGATGAAATCAAAGAGCATATTTTTGAAATGTTTTATACCGGGGAAAACCACATTGCAGATGGCAGACGCAGTCTGGGTCTTGGCTTAGCACTGTGTAAACTGATCGTGGAGCTTCATGGAGGAAAGATTATCGTAACGGATAATAAGCCTAAAGGAGCTATCTTTCGCTTTGAACTAAAAGCATATGATCCAAAGCTAAGCGAGGAAATGGAAGTATAACATGAGTTTGAAAGGACTACATTATGAATAAATCATTAATTTTAGTGGTAGAGGATGACAGTTCCGTATTAAATCTTATGAGTACCACATTAAAGCTACATAAGTATCGATATATAACGGCAAACAATGGAGAAGGTGCAATTCTTGCAGCATCCTCCCATAATCCGGATATTATTTTGTTAGATTTGGGACTTCCGGATATTGATGGGGTACAAGTAATACAAAAGATTCGTACCTGGTCCAACGTCCCAATCATAATTATCAGTGCAAGAAGTGAGGAGTCAGATAAGATCGAGGCCCTGGATACAGGTGCAGACGATTATTTGACCAAGCCATTTTCGGTAGAAGAATTGTTAGCAAGAATTCGTGTAACGGAACGAAGAATGACCTACATGAAAAATGACATAGATACTTCTTCCGTATTTGTAAATGGGGAGTTGCGAATTGATTATGTGGCAGGCTGTGCTTATATGGGAGAACAGGAATTGCATTTAACACCGATTGAATATAAGCTGATCTGTCTATTATCCCAAAATGTTGGAAAGGTATTAACGTATAACTATATTACTCAAAAAATATGGGGAAGAAGCTGGGATAACGATATCGCCTCTTTACGAGTATTTATGGCGACTCTTAGAAAAAAGATAGAAGACAATTCAGAATGTCCACAGTACATACAGACGCATATTGGAATCGGGTATCGGATGTTAAAGGTATAGAAAAAAAGATAGGTTGGAATTAACCCTGCAGATCTAATTGTCTTTTCCAAGAGATTACAGTATGATAAATATATATAGAAGTCGAATAATAACGTTAGGGCTATAAAATGTTATTGGACGAATCAAAGGAGAACTAACAAAATGAATCGTATAGAAAAAGTAGTAGAAGAGTTAAAGAAAAAGGGCATGGAGCAGATGGTAGTCACTGACCCATTTGCCATCGATTACTTAATCGGAAAGTTTATCAGTCCGGGAGAACGTTTTCTAGCATTATATATTACAGCAACAGGAGAACACAAATTATTTGTAAACCGTTTATTTACGGTACCTGAAGAATTTGGAATGGAGAAGATCTGGTTTAGCGACACAGAAAATCCAATCCCAATGTTAGCGCAGTTTGTAATGGCGGATAAGCCTCTTGGAGTTGACAAGAACATGCTTGCAAAATTCTTACTTCCTTTAATGGAGGAAGCAAAGGCGTCCTCTTATGTAAATGCATCCATTTGCGTGGACAATGTGCGTGCCTGCAAGGAGGAAGAAGAAAAAGAATGCATGAGGGAGGCAACAAGAATTAATGATGCGGCAATGGCTAGATTTAAGGACTGCATCAAAGAAGGAATGACGGAAGTTGAACTTTCCAGCCAGTTTTTAGACATTTATAAAGAACTTGGTGCAGACGGATTTTCCTTCCCACCATTGGTTGGATTTGGACCAAGCGCAGCCATCGGCCATTATGAAGGCGGAGAAGCAAGACTGAAAAAAGGCGACTGTGTCCTTATTGATGTGGGATGCATTAAAAATGGATACTGTTCCGATATGACAAGAACATTTTTCGTAGGCGAAGTCAGCGACAGACATAGAGAAATCTATGAAACAGTAAGAAAGGCACAGCTTGCTGCACTTGCCATGATCAAACCGGGCGTACGTTTTTCGGATATCGACAAGACAGCAAGAGACATTATTACGGAAGCAGGCTATGGCCCGAACTTCACTCACCGCCTTGGTCACTTTATCGGAAGAGAAGTGCATGAATACGGGGATGTTTCTGCTACCAATCATGAACTAGTAAAAGAAGGCAACACATTCTCAATTGAGCCGGGCATTTATATCGAGGGCGACTTAGGGGTGAGAATTGAAGATTTAGTCATTGTAACAAAAGACGGTGTGGAAATCCTTAATTCATTCCCGAAAGAGTTAACGATCGTTTAACCTGGCGGTCTTGCTGAATGTTTTTCGGTAATCCTTGGGAGAGTTGTCATGCTCCCTGCGAAATGCGTGGGAGAAGGTATGGGCATCGGGATAGCCTAGATATTCACTGATCTGACTGATCGACAGAGTCGTACCGGTCAGCAGATTTTCGGCACGATGCATCATTTCCTTGGTTAACTGTTTTTTTAAAGAGATACCTGTTTCATTGCAAAAGCAGTGGGACAGGTATTTTGCGTTATATCCAAACTGATCGCTAATGGAGCTTACTTTTAGCTGATTGGCGGGAGCAACCTGAATAAACAGCTGGATGGCTTTACAAAGATCAGAGAGCGGGGAGATGGTCTGCCGCAAAGCACTGTTTTGTAATTCGGATAAAAGGGCAATGATCAGGTGGTCACCGGCAATGGTCTGTCCTTTGTCTAATGTCATAAGGGCGGCATATTTTTCTATGATTTCAGGGCTGTCATAGGTTCCTTTGAAAGAAGGGAGGACATTACCTGATTCATTATAATAAAAATGAAACCAATAGAAGCTGCAGGAAGAAGGCTTCCAGCCATATTGGTGTAATGTGGGAGGCGTGATTAGATAATCTCCCGGATGAAGGATATATTTATTGTCTCCTTCTGCAATATAAAGGGTCCCTGCGGTTACGTAAAAGATTTCGTAGCTGTCGCAAGGACGGGTATCATGAATCCAATTTGGATTCGATGTGGCAAATAGGCCACACATAAGCATACGAAAACGTAAATTAAAATTAAATTTCATAATCTTCCTTTTTGACACTTTTTTATAGAGTTTAAACATTTCCAATATGTGGCTACTATACTATCATTTATTTATAAAAACAATGGAATATAAAATAATAGTAAGAAAGGAAATGCAAAAATGACAAATAAGTTTAAGGTACAGGATTTATTTTGGAGTACATATCAAAGCCTTGTCTGTGAGGTCATGCTGCCATACCAGTATGCTGTTTTAAATGATGAGCTTAAGGAGCC
>JAUNRX010000091.1:6625-8323 GCA_030539495.1 bacterium
GTGGCACGTCCAACTGAAAAATGGACTAACTTGCAGGAAGGGCATGAGCTGTATTGTGCCGGCCATATGATCGAGGCTGCCGTGGCTTACTATGAGGCAACGGGAAAGACCGAGTTATTAACGATTGTCAAAAAGAATGTGGATTTGATCTATCATAGATTTGTGGAAGAAGGAAGAGAAGGGGTGCCAGGACATCCGGAAATCGAGCTTGCTTTAGTACGATTGTATCGAGTGACAAAAGAGAAGAAATACTTAGAGCTGGCAAAGCATTTTATCGATGCCAGAGGACAGGATCGTGAGCTGTTTGTAAGAGAGAAGAAAGCGAGAAGCTGGACTTCCTGGAACTCAGATCCTTATGATACCGATTACACCCAGAACAGTCATCCTGTAAGGGAAGAGACCAATGCAGTGGGACATGCAGTACGTGCACTTTATCTGTGTACCGGCATGGCAATGACTGCTGCAGAGACGAAAGATAAGACGTTAGTTGATGCATGCAAGAAATGGTGGAACAGCGTAACAAAGAAACGCATGTATATTACAGGAGGCGTTGGTAATTCTGCACCAGGAGAGGCATTTACCGAAGATTATTTCCTGCCAAATGATCTGGCTTACAACGAGACCTGTGCCTCCATCGCATTAATTTTCTTTGCAAGAGAAATGGCGGCGATTACCAATGATGCGTCCTATGTGGATGTGATGGAAAGAGCACTATATAATACTGTTTTGGCATCCATGCAGCTAGATGGGAAACATTTCTTCTATACCAATCCATTAGAAGTAAATCCTAACTATGCGCATATTGTGCCTGTACTAAATCATGTATATCCTAGAAGGCCAAAGTGGCATGGTTGTGCCTGCTGTCCACCAAATGCAGCAAGGCTGATTACGTCATTAGACCGTTATACTTGGCATCAGAGTAATGGGATCTTCTATTCGGACTTAATGATTGGTGGAACATATAGGCCGGAAGAAGGAATAGAAATTGAAGTAGAAAGCAGTTATGTAAAAGATGGACAGGTGACCTATCATATTAGAAAAGAGAATGATAAGAGTATTAATTTAGCAATAAGAGTTCCTGCTTGGAGCAAAGAGACTAAGATTGAAGTGAATGGGGTCACTCAGCAAGTTAAGTTAGAACATGGGTATCAGCTATTTTCTAAGTTAGAAAGCGGCACAGTAATCCATATGCAGTTCGACTTTACGCCACATAAAATATATGCCAATCCGAATGTGGCAGCAGATCTCGGAAAATGTGCCATTGTGGCAGGACCATTTACCTACTGTTTTGAAGATACTGACAATAAGGTGGATGTGAACCGCTTATTTATCAATGCCTTGGCAGAGCCTATAGCACAGGAAATCACAGATACCACGCTTGGAGAAACCCGAAAAGTTACCATTCCGGGATATTACTACGAAGAAACAGAGGCGCTGTATTTGGAGAAAAGGCCGAAGGCTAGAGCAATTGTACTGACGGCAGTCCCATATTATGCTTGGGGAAACCGCAGCGAAGGAAGTATGAAAGTTTGGCTGCCCGAGAAATAACAAAAAGACATGCCTATAACATATTATTTGAATTGTTATAGGCATGTCTTTTTATGTACAGAAAACTTGTCTTCCAGCCCTCCAGATCAATGAAATATTCCTGGCGTATCTTTTGCCCGACCAAAGGCGTACGTGTAATAATTGATAAAC
>JAUNRX010000091.1:8423-14122 GCA_030539495.1 bacterium
TATTCCTGGCGTATCTTTTGCCCGACCAAAGGCGTACGTGTAATAATTGATAAACACTAGATTTTACTTGCAATATGGAGCACTGTTACAGAAATAATGAAGCAAAATACGCGTAATAATTAAAAAACGCTGGATTTTACCTGCAATATGGAGCCGTATTACAGAAATACTGAGGCAAAATACAGGTAAAAAATAAAATTAGCTACATCTTCCCCGTGATTTTGATCAATCCTTATACAAAAAGAGTGCTAAAAGGCATGTAAAAAATAGTTTTATCTGAGTTTTCCCCGTAAAGGAAGTCCAACCTTGTTCATGAATAGAAAATTTTGTCCGAACGCCCCTATTCATAAAAAAACGCCCTAAAAAGAAGGGCGTAAAATACAAACTCAGCTGAAAAAGAGTATATTGCTGATGCCACCAGTTTTGACGCAAGCAAAGTGGCAAAGGCCAGCCTTGCTCTTTTAATTTCTAGAACAATTCTGAGCAGCCGCATGTTTTAAACAGTTAAGAGAACAGACTCCTTGTTTTTCCCAGCCACATCCTTTGCAGCAAGCATCATAGACCGTTTCAACCTTATCTAAAATCCGATCTAGAATTTCTTGATAGCAGTAAGTCCCACCGACGTCCAGACCTAACACTTCAAGCACTCTCCCATCTTTTACGGAACTGTCAGGTTTTCCCGGACGGGTAAGTGCACAGTGTTCTTCGTCCAGTTTATTCGGACATTTTCCACAAATATGATCCATGTTTTTTAATACAGTAATTTGCTGAGAGGGATTTTCCTTTAATTCTTGAATAATACAATCCATGTTTGCAGCGAATTCCTCATTATAGCCTAACCCCTGAAACTGGAGCATACAGATCAGGTGATGGCCACGCAGCTTACGCATGTTGCTCCAATAGGTTAGAGGCAATCAATGCTTTTCTGACTTGAAGGGCAATTCCATATGCCAAGACGATGCTGATAATATCTTTAATTAAAAATGGTGCGGATACGGCTAATACAGAAGCAACAAAGTTTACTTTGGCAACCAGCATAAACTGAACCACCCCAAATAAATGGCAGACGACTAAACCAGCTACTCCATAAACGATAGATAAAAGTTTATTTTTCTGACGGCATCCGACACCACAGAAGAATGCTAAGAATAAAAATCCCCAGATAAATCCGCCGGCAGGAGAGGTAATAAATCCAGGACCACCGGAGAAACCTGCAAAGATTGGAGCGCCAACTGCACCAAGTATAATATAGATTCCCAAGGAATAGGTGGCAAATTTAGCTCCTAGGACATATCCTGCAAGTGCGATACCAAGTGTCTGTAAGGTAACAGGGACACCGGTTGGAAGTGGAATCGAGATTTGTGAACAGATGGCTAGGACGGCTGTAAATAATCCGATTTGTGCAATTGTTTTTGTTTGCATCTTTGATTTGTTATTCATATGTATTTTCCTTTCTTATTTGGTAGAAATATGTAATTTATAAGAAAATTATACCATATTAAATCGCATTGTCAACTATGACGACGAAAAGGTTAACGATAAAATAGAAAAATAGGACACATATTTTTCACACTTAGTTCAGAGTTTTTTCACAGTCTTTTCAGTAGATGTTCAATCTTTTTTTTTACTATAGCAGATGTAAAGTAAGAAAAGGAAAAAAGGAGGGAGTACACTAAGTGAAAGGAATTAAGAAAAAGTTACAGTTATCGAAAAAACGTATGGTAATTGTAAGTGTTGTCCTGGTAATGGCGGTGAGCACGACTACTGTGGCAGTTGTTTATAAAGTGACAGCTGGACAGGCGAATGAAGCAACCGTAGTAGAGACAACGACAGTAAAGGCACAGCAAGGAAACCTTACCATTGGGATTAGTGGTGATGGTACGACCTATGTGGGAAGTACAGATCAGACCTTTGAGTTATCGTACGGAAGTTCAGGATTAACAGTAGCAGTAACAGATGTTTTGGTGTCTTCTGGGGATACGGTAAAGAAGGGAGATTCTCTGATTAAAGTATCTACCGATGATGTGAAAAATCTGATTTCATATTATGAAGAGCAGATCAAGACAGCAAAGAACACGTTAAATACAGCGAAGTTAACTTATGAGAGTAACTTGGCACAAGCAAAATATGATTATGAGACAAATCTTAAGTTAAAAGACACGTCTCTATTACAGTATGAAGCCAGCATTGAAGAGCTCCAGAATGCAGTAGATGAGGCAAAAGAGGCGATTACCAATGCAAATGACAAGATTAGCGAGTATACAAAGGCTTTAGCAAATAACACATATTATACAAAATATAATGTGGCAGAGCTTAAGACGGCAGCAAAGGCAAAGGAAACAGCACTGAACAAAGCAACCCAAAGCTTTAATAAGTTAAATAAGACATATGACTCTAGCAAGAAAACATATGAAGCTTCGATTAAGAAATTGGAAGAGCAGAAGAAAAAGGCGGAAGAAAGCCAGAAAAAATTAGACCAGGATTACACAAAGAAACTGGAAGCTATTTTAAATCAGGTGGACAGCAAGAATACTGCAGATTCATATACATTACAAGGCTCTATGTTAACGGAGTTAAAAGAAGCATATCAAGCAAAACAAAAGCAAGAAGAAGCGACTGCTAAGATTGAGAAAGAGTTAAAAGATGCCCAGGATAAGTTAAACAAGCTTACGAAGGAATATCAGGAAGCTTCTCAAGCAAAACAACAGGCAAGTCAGGAATCTCAAAGTGCAACGAAGAAATACGAAGAAGCCCTTTCCAACTATAACAAGGCAGTAGAAGAGGCAAATGCCAACTTAAAGACATTAAATAATAATTCTTCTACGTTACAGGCAAATTATGATGCGGCTGTTCTTAACCAGGAAAAAGAGACCATTTCCTTAAATAAGGAATATAAGATTAGTACCCTTACCTATGAAAATGCCAAATCCATCTATGATGCAGCAGTAAAAGATCTAGATGCAGATGTAACAAAAGCTCAGGAAAGCATTGATGACTTAAATGCTAATTTAACATTGCTAAAAGACATTAAGGGTGATGGCATCATCAAAGCCAGCCAGGACGGAACACTGTATTCTGTATCCTATGAAAAAGAGGATGAGCTGACAGCAGGAGGCGCAGTCGTTGCCTACTCCAAACCAGAGACAATCGATATTGATTTCACCGTTTCCCAAGAGGATATTGCATCCATCAGCGTAGGTGATACTGCATATGTCACAGTAACGGGCATCCGAAATCAGATCGAAGGAAAAATTAGTACGATTGCAACCGCTCCAACGACTTCCGGCAGTGTTTCTAATGTAACGTATACTGTAACCGTAACCGTAGACAACAGTGAGGGGAACTTGGCAGCAGATACGGATGCTAGTGTATCTATTGTAAAAGAAACATTGGAAAATGTGATTTATATTCCAGTAAAGGCAGTCAAGACATCAGGAACTACAAGTACGGTGGAACGACAAAAAGACGATGGAACAACTGAAAAAGTGACTGTTAAGACAGGAAAAGACAATGGTTCCTATATCGAAATCACAGAGGGTCTAAACGCAGGGGATGTCTGTGTTGTGGAACGTTAATAAGGAGGCTAAGAGATGAAAAAGGAAAAAAATAACGGAAAGACAAAGATTAAAGTCCTTTGTTCGGCGGTTGGAGTGTTATGTATCGTATCTGCTGGTATTTATGGAGTGGCACATTCTATGAAAAGTGATGATACGACACAGACCGTAAGTAAAGAAACAAAAGTAAGTAAAGGAAACCTTACAGTGGGGGTTACGGAAAGTGGTTCAGTAGAAATCGGTACCGTGACTCAAAATTATGAATTAGAACCTGTTACGGTATCTATTTCTAGTGGAAGCAGCTCTAGTTCTTCAGGAAGCTCTTCTTCAGGCAGCAGCTCATCAGGGAGTGCAAGCCAAGGAAGTTCCTCATCAGGAAGTGCGGGAGCAGGAAGCAGTTCAGGCTCGACTCAAGGATCCGGAAGTTCAGGCGGGGCGCAGTCTATGCCATCTTCAGGAACACAAAGTTCAGGAAGTACTAAGACAATGGCAAGCACAAGTACCACTGGTAGTATTATTTCTACAGCAACTACAAGCACAACTAGTTCGTCTTCAAGCTCTAGTGCTTTAGAAGTGGAACAAGTATTAGTAACAACAGGCCAGGTAGTAAAAGAAGGAGATCAAATCCTTAAGATTACCTCTTCCAGTCTAAGTGCTTATAAGAAAGAATTACAGGCAACTGTTTCTACGGCAGAACTTGCGTTAAAACAAGCAAAATTAGACCGTGATCAGAAAAAAGTAGAGGCAGATTATGAATATAAAAGTAATAAGAAATTAGGAACAACAGCAAAAGCAGAATATAATGCCGCAATTGCAAAATTAAATAAGGCAGTATCCGATGCACAAACAGCAGTCAATGATGCAGATACATCGTTAAGCAGCTTAAAGACACAAATCAGTGCAGCAAAGAAAACACTTTCTTCTTATAAGACTAAATTAAGCAGTGCAAAAGATGAACAAACAAAATCTCAATTAGAACAACAAGTAAGCTCACAAGAACAGACGGTAGAGTCCTTACAAAATCAATACGATACAATTAAAAGCAACTATAGCACATTAACTTCTAATTTAAGTTCTGCGAAGAGAAGTCTTTCTACAGACTCCATTACGGCAAAACAAACGTATGAAGCAAGTATGTTAACTTATAACAATGCAGATTCCATTTACAAGATTGCAATCGATGGAATTGATGATGCAGTAACAAGTGCAGAGGAAACATTAACAGAAGCAAAACAAGTATTAACAGATTTTAATGAGTATGTAGGCGATGGTGTAATCAAAGCAACCGCTTCAGGAACCGTAATGTCAATTGGATATAGCGCAGGAGATGAACTAAGCACAGAAACAGCAATTGCAACATATTCCAATGCAGAAAGTGTTACGATGACAGTATCCGTGTCTCAAGAAGATATTTCTGTAGTAAATATCGGTGATACCGTAAATGTAACATTTACAGCATATGAAGGGGAAACATATGAAGCAACCGTATCAAAGATTGAAACAGCAAAAAACAGTTCTTCCACAGTAAGCTACAATGTAACGGTAAATGTATCCGGTGATGTATCTAAGATTTACACTGGAATGACAGGAAATGTTACCTTTATTACAAAAGAAATCAAAGATGTCATTTATGTTTCCAATAAAGCAATCACAACAGAAGGAACAGACTCCTATGTAGTAAAACAAGAAAACGGGGTGAAGACAAAGACAAAAGTAACAACAGGTTTCTCTGATGGAAATAATGTTGAAATAGTATCCGGCTTAAAGGAAGGGGATACCGTAATTATTGAGAGCCAGGTGAATTTATCATGAGATTAGATGAATTAGTTCGCCTCGTTTGGTTAAACATTGTTCAGAATAAATTCAAAGTAATCCTTACTTCCATCGGTATCGTCGTAGGTGCGGCAACCATCGTAATGGTAATTGCCATTGGTCAAGGAAGTCAGGCAGAAGTTGCAGCACAGTTTAAAAACTTAAATGCAGGTGCCATCGACGTTTCTTATGAAGCTGCAACCACATCAAACAAAAGAGGTTCGTCGAGTAGTAGTTCTGGAGGAGGAGGTCAAATGCCATCTATGGGTGGTGGAGGCCAAATGCCATCTGGCGGAAGTACATCTGGAAAAGGAAATGCATCTTCAGGAACTG
>JAUNRX010000092.1 GCA_030539495.1 bacterium
GCACCCTAATTCTTTCCCCTAAGTGCACATCCTTAACGGATCGTTTTTTAATACATAGGAGACATCTTGAAGAGAAGTTTCCTATGTATTAAAAAGAGATATTCTTCCCTTACCTATCGGTTAGAATATCTCCCTTACTATGTATATTGCAAAATTAACTCTACTGCTTCCCTCGCACCATTTTGAAAATGATAATGTTCACAACACTCTTTGCAACGCTCTTTATTTTTATATAATCGTTCAATTACCTGTGAAAGCTGCTGCCCTTCCTCATGCACTAACCCGGTTCCCATAACCTCCGCGCTCTTTGCCCTTGCTACCTGGTCATCCTTTTGTGTAAAACGATTTGGAATAAAGATTGCCGGTACTCCATAATACACTAACTCATAAAACGTATTATATCCTGCTGCGGATATTGCATAGTCTATCTGATTAAAATAAATAGAATTTGGAAAAGACCGTAACCTCTTACACCGATGACTGCTATACTCCAACTGGGTCTTGCCACTACTAACCGGGGATTCTCCTAGTAAGATATAATTATCACTATCCTCTAATAAGGTGAGCAATACACTCTGTAAGATATCCTCTATTCGATTAATGATTCCCGCCCCAAGCTGTACATACCATATTCGATGCTTCCCCTTTTTATATTCTGGAAACAGCTCCTTTATGCTAGGATCCATTTTAGACGTACTCTCATATATAATTGGACTAATAACCTTACACTTCTTTGTTATCTCCCTATTCTTCTCCCCTAGTTCCTTTGGCACGATTAGTAAATCAAAAAAGCGCTCAAATGGACTTACCGAACGGATATCCTTTCGATCCCCTTCCCGTTTCATCCATATTCCTTTCATCCAAGGATGCTCCACTAGAATCCGTATCAGACTTACCTCCGGATATGGACCATCATAAATAATTACCTGAGGCTTATGAAGTAAAACGATATCATATAGCTGATGTTCATATAACCTCTCCCATGCACTAATGCTTATACTCTTTGGAATCACCAGTTTAGATGGTATGTAATAGTAATAAAAGCCTTCCGAGTATAATGCATCAGTAGCCGGAGATGTTGTATAAAAAATGATATTGGTTTCTTTTGATAATTCTCTAAGTTTTACTGCAATGCCGATTTCTCCTGCGAGATGTCCAAGTCCTGCACCGAATGTAACAATAAATAAAACTGTCGGAGTTTTATTTTCCATTCTCTAGCTCTTACGAAGTTGGTCCAATCGACGTTCTAATAATGATATTACTTCTAATAACAAAGGTATAAATTCCTTCTCCATCAAAGTAGCTAAAGAATAATGATGGATTTGCTGGGTCATAAGTAATAACCGTACCATCTGGTAGAATAATACTTGGGAACTCATCCACAACCTCAATGCTGATTAGGCTGGAACAGTCCACGATAATCTCTTCTATTGAATTTGCATATCCTAATGCTTCATTTACAGGTACTTCACCAAAGGAGTTAAAAGCAACACAACCTGTACTACCAGCTAATACGCTAGCAGCATTTCCTGGACCTGCCGTTCCTGAAACCACATATACCTGACCATCTACTGCACGGAAACCTTTAATTACTCGATTATAGTAAAGGCTCCCCAGCGCACGTACAAAGTACAATGCAAGGTCGGTACTTGACTGTTGGCGAAGCAGTGTCGTAATGATACGAAGCAAATGTTGATCTATACTAACTTCCCAAGTAATTGGTTCTGTTTCATTCCAGCGAAATCCCAGAGGTATATCAATATTCGAAATAAAACTAAGTACAATGGGTGCATTGTTAAGCTGCATTGATGACATGACTTCATCTGACATGCTACTTGCAAATACGGTCTCTTTATCCGGCTTTTCTGTAAAAATTAAAGGCATATTCTCATTTAGCTGCATAATTCCCCTCCACTTTAATTTTGACTATTTCCAGTCCCTCCACAACCTTCCGCAACATATGGGCAGATTGTAACCTTATATGGCACATTTACTACTCTGGTGATATCCGGATTTCTTAATATATTCATAAACAATGTGTTGTTTGATGTCTTAAATATCGTCCTGCCCTTACAGTCATTAATAAACTGTGCTCCCTGCTCTGCATGCAACGCATAGTTAATGGATAAATTATATTCGTAGAAGGATGCTGCTAATAGCTTCCATACTGGTATGCTGGATGTCGTCGTAAATGCGGTATATGGATATACTCCTGTCGACTGTACTGGCTCACATGGGGCAAAGCCATCCAACACAATATTGTAATTCAGGGATCCGTCTAATGTAACCACGTCTCTTGCACATGCTGATTTTCCATTAAGCTTTACATCAATATCTGCAATATGGTTTACGGTAAGATCACTTTGATCCAATGTTAATGATGTAATATAATCCTCTGCTGCAACTACAAATCCAACCGGAATTGTAACATAGCCTATAAAATAAAGTTCCAGGCATTTTTCAACTTTAGGAACCCTATTGATCCGTTCCCTGCAAATGTTTGAATTTATGCACCCATCAAAACATGCATTATTCATGCCTAACTGCATCTCTGTAACATTATCGTTTAACATTATACTACACTCCTCCTTCAACCTTTAATTTGTTATTTTTGCGTTTTGCATGCCACTGTAACAGCTCCATTACAATACGCTCACTGGCATAGCCATCTCCATATGGATTTTCTGTCAATGCCATCCTTCTATATGTAATATCATTTGTTAGTAACTTATTTGCAACCTCCACAATGTGCTTTTCTGCTACGCCTGCGACTACTGCCGTATTTGCCTTTACTGCCTCTTTACGTTCTGTCTCCTTACGCAATACAATAACAGGTACGTGAAAATAAGGTGCTTCCTCTTGAAGTCCTCCTGAGTCTGTCATGATTAGATAGCTCTTGCTCATTAAGTTATGCATCTCTTCCACATCAAGTGGCTCTGTTAGATAAATTCTTTCTTGCTGATCAAGTGCAGGATAGACGATTTCCCTTACTTCTGGATTAGGATGAACCGGATAGATGACTACTACATCCTTATGTTCTCGGACAATTGTTCTGATTGCACTGCAGATTTCTTTTAACGCCTCTCCAATACTTTCTCTTCTATGTGCAGTTACTATGATCAGCCTCTTTTCTTTCTTTATCAGCTTATTTAAGAAGGTATTCTTAAATATATAATTAGGACTTACCGTATACTTAAAACTATCAATTACGGTATTTCCGGTAATCACCAGTCGGTCCTGTATATTCTCCTGTAAAAGATTACGCACATTCTCCTTGGTTGGAGCAAAATGAATTTCTGCAATCTGCGAGATCAGCCTACGGTTTATTTCTTCTGGAAATGGTGAATAACGATTATAGGAACGAAGTCCTGCCTCTACGTGTCCTACTGGAATCTTTCTATAAAATGCTGCCAATGCAGATGCTAGACCTGTTGTAGTGTCACCATGAACAAGCATGATATTCGGCTGTTCTATTTGCAGTATTGGATCAAGTCTTTCGAGTATCTTTATCATAATCTCATTGATTGTCTGCCTCTGCTGCATAATGCCTAAATCATACTCTGGAACTACATGAAATATTCCAAGTACTTGGTCTAACATTTCTCGATGTTGGGATGTGACACAGACCACACTGGTAATATCCGTATTTTCCTCTAAACATTTTACCAATGGACACATCTTGATTGCCTCAGGCCTTGTTCCAAATACAGTAAGTACCTTTAATCCCATAGACAAATGCTCTCCAATCTATCTTTTATACATTTCTATGAACGAATAACGGAATTTATACAAATTCAAAAAGATTTCCATAATTAATCACCGTAACATCTGCATACTCTTCTGCATCAATAATATTTCTCGTATCAAAGATATAGGCACGACGCATAAGGTCTCCCACTTTGTTATAGTCAATTTCTTTAAATTCATCATGGTCTGCTAATATTAATACAAGATCACTGTCTTTTACCAATTCGTAAGGACTTTGCTCTACTCCTTTTCCCACATGTGGATCATATACTTCCAGCTGGAACCCATCTGCTTTTAACAGCTCAATAATCTTGATTGCCGGGCTCTCCCTGGTATCATCAATATTTCCTTTATAGGTCAGTCCAAATGCTACAATTTTTGGTTTCTGAATTCCTTCCACTAATTCCACCGTCTTTTCCACAACATAATATGGCATTGTGGAATTAATATCCCTTGCTGTCTTGATTAACTTTGCCAGATTGGGAATCTTAGAATAGATAAAGTAAGGATCTACTGCAAGACAGTGCCCCCCAACCCCTGGACCTGGCCATAAAATATTTACCCTAGGATGCTCATTTGCAATACGGATTGCCTCTAAGCAATCTATATTCAGTTCTCCACAAACCTTTGCCAGTTCATTGGCCAATGCAATATTTACATCACGATAGGTATTCTCCATGCACTTTGCAATTTCTGCTGTCTTGGCATCCGTCTTAATAATCTTTCCTTCTACAAATGTTTCATATACCTTGGCTGCATGTTTTGTACACTCCTTTGTAATGCCACCCACGATCCGGTTATTATAACGCATCTCATATAATATTCTTCCTGGCAACACCCGCTCTGGGCAATGTGCCAGATATAAATCCTCTCCTATTGTATAGCCCTGTTCTTCGAAGATTGGCATAATATAATCTTGTAATGTCCTTGGAGCTACTGTGGACTCCACAATAACAATATTACTTTTTGATAAATAAGGCAGGATTTCCTTACAGGCAGCTACAACCAATCGAATGTCGCAGCTTAAGCACTTATCACATGCATTAGGCGTAGGCACTGCAATAATATATACATCTGCTGCCACTGGCTTTGTAGAAACTTTTAATCTCCCACTATCAAAACAATTCCTTACAATCTCATTTAATCCATCTTCCTCTATATGAACGCCACCATTCTTCAGTATATTGATTACTTCTTCTGATTTATCCACTCCTATTACATCACATCCGCTATTTGCAAACATGACGGCAGTTGGTAATCCAATATATCCAAGGCCAATTACACAAAGTTTCAAGCTGCCTCCTCCTTACCTTATGTTCAGATTGATTGCAATGTTTTTTAGAATTATTTCTGCATGACTTCCAATCTTCACGCTAAAATAAAACTCTTTTGCTTCGTTCGGCATATTCACCTCTGTAAATCCATTCAGTTGTAATAGAATCATTTTTAATATCTGCTTATTGTTATTACAGATATTTAGTACTACGGCTGCATCCCCTTGTTTTTCAGCTTCTACAAAAATAGAACTTCTGCCTTCCTTTGCATAGTCCTGTACTGAAAATCTTAACTCTGAAGTTGCATATAGATCATTTAACTTTCTTACCCCTGCATCGATTACGACGCCTTTACCTTCTATCTCCTTCACTTCTAGTGTCTTATCTATGTAATGCAAGGATGCCTTAAATTCCTTGGGCGAGATTTGATACTGAAACTTTATTATCTTATCTTCTGGATCAACTTCTGCCAATGCATAAAGCTCCTTGATTTCCTTTCCTTTCTCAATTACAAGATCATCTACATAGTCGCAACTACTTTTACAGTAGCCTTCACAAAAATTAAGACAATCAATTGCAAATGTATCCTCCAAAAATAGTTCCTTTTTCTCCTTTGCTGCCTCTCTAGAAACTATACATCGATCATAATAGATTGGTTCCCCATACTGATATTCTTCACAACTATTTTCTATATATATACCATCTTGGTAGGTAATATACTTTCCCTTGCCAATTATATTTGTTTTTACATAATTCAATGCAAGCATACAATCCATAATGTAATTTGCTCCATAGTAGTTATTTGGACTAAAGTAGCAATAGTAATCAGCATCCTTATACTCTGTAATATCCGTACTACTATCCTCCTTCTTCCACAAAAAAACAAGGCTTTTTTTCTTGTATGTCTGTTTTACAAACTGCTTCCAGATTGCTCTTGCTTGCCTCTCATCTGTAATCACTGAATATACAAGCACCAATAGCTCAACTTTTGTAATCTCTTTTCCTAGTACCCTGCTGCATAAGTAATTGATTCGCTGCTCATAAGTATGTTCCAACATTATCTTTCTATATAAGGCTAAACGAATCTTTCTATAATAGTGCTCATTCCTCTGTAAAGAAGCAATCGTTTTCTTAAATTGTTTCTCTTCCTGCATATAAATTATTAAATCTCCAAATAACGTATGTAGCCCTCTGCAGTCATTACTTACTAACAATGTATTACAGGCACCGATTTCCACCGCCCTTCTTGCAAACATTGTACTACTTCTCTTTACTGTATTTATGGTAATTGCGTACTTATAGGATTTATACACCTCATCCATTTTACTAACCGGCACGGTTCCCTTTATGCTCTTTTCATATTGCTTTGGGTAACTATAGTCCGGATTTCCTCCACCTGGCATCCTTGCATAAAGCTCTACTGGCAAATATAGACTAATCGCCTTGTATAACTTATGAAACTCCCTACATCGTTCTTCTTGTCTTGCATAATAGGCTCCTGCAAAACATACTCCTTGTTTTCGCTCTCCTTTTACTACCGGATTATATTGGGTGACCTCTGCTGCAAAGGGAAGATATCCTACCTGAGAATGGCCTAATAGTTTCTTATATAGTGGCACACAGTCTAGCGCTGTTGTAAATACCCAGTCAAATAAGGCAGCAGCAGAAAAAAAAGTTTGAAACTGTACGGGATCTTCCTTATTCCAGAATACTGTTAAAATCTTTCTTTGCTTACACCAGCTTACCAGTTCATAGAGCTCCTTCTGCACATGGGTAATCTTCTGATACCAGGAATTCTCTTTTCCCCTCCATGCTGACTCTACAAATAAAAATAATGGTGGACTGGCCTCTACCTGTTCTCTCCAACTTATACAGTCTAAATTAGTAAACTGGCAAGCTTTTAAAAACGAAGCTTCTGATAATTCATCCAGAATTCCAGCAATCACAATTTCTTCTTTTTTTAAAAGAGCATTTGCTGTTACTTTATCCATTTCTCCCCCCATCTCCTGTCTATCACAATATACGATTTTGTCTGGCTTAATATTCGTTTTGCCATTGTAAGTCTTGAGTACAAAAAAAGAGAGCCCCAAGCAATCCGAAACTTGCTATGGAAACTCTCTTTTTTATTTAATTACTTTTCTTATTTCTTAAACAACAGTATGCACTGATCAATGCTGCTGCCGGTACCGTAAATACAATTCCAAGGCTTCCTGCGATACTTCGTATAATCTCAACTGCTACAAAGTCAGTATTGATTAACTGAGTAAATGATACACCATAGGAATAGATTAAGATAATCATATTAAGGGAAGTCCCTGCAAATGCAAGGATTAATGTATTTGCCATTGTTCCCATTGCATCACGGCCAATATTCATTCCTGAGCGGAATAGCTCTTTTACCGTTAAAGCCGGATTAAGAACATGAAGTTCATTTACCGCCGACGATACACTCATTGCAATATCCATAACTGCACCGATTGATGCAATTAGGACACCACTGATAAACAGACCTTTGACATGAATGAGGGTATCAAACTTAATATACACCAGACTTTCTGAGTCCTCCATTTGAAATCCCGTTACATGACAAAATTTTCCTGCTGCCAATGCAATGACTGCTGCCATTATCACACCCAGCATACTGCCTAAGAAGGCAGCAACTGTCTTAGACTGAATTCCACCAATTAATAAAAAGCTAATTACCGTAGTGATCGCTATAATCACAACAGTCGTAGGAATTGGTGAAAATCCTTTTAATACGAGAGGAACCAGTAAGAATATGATACTGATAAAGGTAAAGACCAATCCGACGATTGCCTTCACTCCTTGTTTTCCTCCAATGACCATAACTGCCAAACAGAACAAGAGTACCATGCCTGATAAGATATACGTTCGATCATAATTGTTAACAGAAACCGTATACGTATTGTCTGCAGATGTATCAATGCGGACAGAAATTCGGTCTCCTTTCTTACAAACGACATTGTATTGATAACTTAAATAATTGGTTACCTCTACGACATCCCCCTTATATCTTCCAGAGAGTACTTCTAACTGTAGTTTCATACTCCCCTTCAAGATATCTTCGGTAGCCGCGTCTACATTTGTCTTATCTTCAAGCACTTCCAATACTCTTGCCAGTTCATACTCTGCACCAGAATCTCTGGTTGTAAAATATCCTGGTCGATCATGATTTGCATAATATAATATAGCGGCAAATAGTAATCCACCTAGCAGTAAGGCAATCCCTTTTATTAATTTCGTATTTTTAGTCCAATTCAATTTGCCACCTCTATTGATTACTTCTTATTTTACTTTAATGCTTTTTACTGCACTGTAGTTGCTATAAATCTTCTTAGAACCTACTGTCTTGTATGTTCTGATTCTATATTTTACAGTTGTTCCTTTTTTAAGGCCAGACTTCGTATAGCTTACTGTGCTTGCCTTTGTAATAGTCTTAACTTTTTCATATTTCTTTTTGGATGTGTTGTATTTATATACTTCATATCCAGTTGCTCCTGATACCCTTTTCCAAGAAACTGTTACTTTCTTTCCTGATGTCTTGATGGAAGAGATTGCTGGAGTCTTTGTCTTAGTTGCTGTTGTAAGTGCTGAAGAATACTTTCCGTAAAGTTTTTTACCATCTACCATAACGTAGCCTCTGATTCTAAACTTGTACGTAGTTCCTTCTTTTAATCCTCTAATTGTTTTTGCTGTTGTCTTGCTTCCTGCTGTTTGGATTACAACCCATTTACCATTCTTGTATTGTGCGATTTCATAACCGGATACCCCTTTGATAGACGAATACGATACGCTAACACTGATCTTTCCATTTGCTGTAGCCGTTAGTTTTGTTGTTTCCGGACGTACTGCTGCTTTTAAGTTGCTTGATCTTTTACCATAGTAAGTCTTTCCATTTACTTCTTTAAATGCTTGTACAGAGTAAGTAACTTTCTTACATGCAGATAATTTGCTATGAGTAAAGGAGTTCTTCTTCACTGTAGTGTAGCTCCATTTTCCATTTACATAAGTTCCTACACGGTAACCTGTTGCACCGGAAACTGCTTTCCAGCTTAATTCGATAGAAGAAGTTGTAGCAGATTTCACTTTTAAGTTTTCAATATTACCTACTTTTACTGCTGGTGTTTCTACTACTGGTTTTTGTACTACTGGCTGTTTTACTAAAACGATTTCTTCTGTATTACGAACACGTAAGCATGGTACGGAAACATCAGAGTCGCCTTCTGGATGCTTGTATAAGATACCTACTGCAGAAACTTGGTTTCCTTCTTTTACAAAGCTTGAAAGGTCATAGTCTTTTCCTGAACCTGCTGTGATATAGCCATCAATAAATACTGTTGCTTTATCACCTTTGCTGTCTGTTACTCTAAATTGTTCAATTGTGGATCCGTTCTTTACAATGTCGGTTACAGTTCCTTCTACCTGAATTAACTGACCACCATTTTTGTCATAATCCATAGCATCTTTTGCACTCATTTTCTCTGGTGCAACTTCTACTAAGTTTTTATCATCAAGGATCTTGCTCTCCATAATCTGAAGTTCTCGATCTCCTTGATATTCATCTACATAACCAATGATTTCTACTAAAGAACCTACTTTAAGTCCGTCTGTAGAATATGGGAAGATTGTCATACCACCTGTTTGATCTTGAATATAAATTGCATCGAAGAATTTATTTGCTTCTACCGCAGTACCTGCAGTTACTCTGCCTTGTACACGGTATACATCGCCAAGTTGTCCTTTTCTTGCATCTGCAATTGTGGAAACTGGTAATTCTGCTTTGATTGTTGCAACTAAGTTTTCAATCATTGTGCGGTTTGCGTAAGGTACATCCCAGATATTATCTAATTCTGCTTCTACTTCGAAGTTAGAAATAAATACAGTACCAGCTACGATTACGTTGGCACCACTTGCTAATTCCTGTCTAGCTGCTGCGATAACATCGCCTCTTTTCACGACTTCTGTATAGTCGCTGGAAGATAAATAGCTTCCGTCTTCCGCTTTAGTATTTAAAGAATACGTTGTTTCATGTCCTTTTACTAACCATTCTGCAGCTTTTGCTGTTTTAGTATCTTTCATGGCATTTGTAAGATTTACAGAACATCCACTGTACGCACTGTATTTTTGACCTTCCACAGTACCTTCCATTAAGAATGAATCTTTATTTAAGTCTGTAAGGTATAAACGGTATGCTTGTCCACCATTGTTATCGTTATCCTGCATTTGATCACTGTAGATTTCAACAGTAGAACCAATTGCTTGTAATAACTTATTCACTTCAGTAGAGGACTGTCCATTTACGCTATCTTGATAATCTGCCATACCACATACAATAATGGAACCGCCGTTATCTGTATATTTTTTTACACGTTGTAAGAACTCATCTTCAAAATGAGATACTGTATACGCTCCGGAATTTGAGTTTCCGTTTTTCTTTGCTGGTGCAGATACTACTAATAAGTTACAATCTGCTAAAATTTCATCTGTAATTTCATCAGTAACGATTGTTACTTTTGCATAGTTGTTGGATGCAAGTTTTGCAAAGTTAGTCATGTTACCGCCGTAGTAACCATTTACATAATCGTTAAAATGAGTACCATCTACTACGATATTTGTTACCATTGCCGGAACAACATACTCTAATTTTAAAAGGCCTTTGTAGATCTTTTCAACGCCATTTAATGTCGCTTTGATTTCTACCTCTACATTTACACTACCTGGATGATTATACACTAAATCAAATGTGTATTTGTTTGTCCCCATAGTTTCAACTTTTGTCATACCAGCTTCTTGTAAGTCTGCTGTATGAACTACTTTATTATCAATGCTGTATTTGATGGATTCAATTAATAAATCGCTTGCTTCATTATTGTACATTTCAAGCGTAACATCTACTGCTTCCCCTTGTACTGGTAATGAAGTTTCTGTTGTTAAAGAAGAAATACCTACTGCTTCTACTTCGCCAACCCATACAGGAGCTGTTACTGCAATTGCACCATCTGCCTGTACTACTTTGATGTAGTAGTAAGAGTAATCTGCTGGTAGTTCAAATGTAACTTTTCCTTCTTTTGAAGCTACATATTTGGAGTCAATTACAAGCCCACCATTAACGATTACTTGAACTGTTCCAATTTCTTTATCCGTTGGATCTTTTATATCTACTTCTAATGTTACCGTATTCCCTACGGCATCTTTATCTAATTCTGTACCCATTACATTTCCATCTAATGTGTATCGAATTTCTAAATCATCATCTTCTGTTGCATAAACACGTTTATTTCTAAGCGCATCATAAATGTTGTTTTCGTTTAATTCATCGGCAAGCACTACAGTACGACCTGTATTTGCATCACCCCATCTGCCTTTATGGTTATCCTGGCTGATAGTTGGCGCAACATGCCAGCCTTTATCTAAAGCACGTGTATAGTATTCGAAGGATGGGAAATATCCTGTACTTCCGATTGCTCCTTCCCCATTACCAACTTCCACTAAGTTAATAAGGGCATCGTTTGCTTCACTATAGTGAGCGAAGTCAGAGAAATCACCAAATGATGTTCCTGGATGGTTAAACTGACTGATGGAATTTAAATCTGTATTTAATGCATTGTAGTAGTTATTTAATGCTGTCGCATAAGAACTAAATGCAGTCTGTGTACGGCTTTGGAATCCATTTGTATTAAATGTATTCATATGTCCAAGACCATTGGACCATGTCATCTCGTATCCATAGATACCGACAAAATCTTCAGTTGTTGCTTCTAAAGCTGCCTGATTACCTTTTTCCCATTTTGTACTTGCATCAGCACCCAAAATAGATGCGGAGTCAATTCCATCAAAGGAGTTAGAGTGATCGGTTACTGCTAAGAAGTCAATTTGATTGGCGCCTTTTGCATATTCATATGCTTCTGTAATCTCACCGGCACCATCCGATAAATTTGTATGAGAGTGTAGCTGTCCATAGAACAGGCCATACTCTTCATTCTTTCTTTCTGTAAAGGATAAAGAGATTTGTGCACTATCTAAATATCCTTCCTTCGTAGCCTTTGCATAAAGACTTCCTGGGAAGCTAGATAATTTCACTTTTTCCTCTTCATTATAATTAACCCATGTTTTTCCCTGGTCTAAAGAGTAAACTATTTGTGCTCCTTCTGTTGCACTAGTTAAAGTAATTGGAGTATTTTTTGTAACTGCGCCACCGTTTGGTGATGCCTTTATAGTTGCCACTTGTGACTGTGTATATCCATAAGTGACTTTTAAGCTATCTTCTTTTCCTTCTTTTACAGCGTATGTAGATACAACTGCTGGAAGTTTGTCTAATACTGGTTTACTTGCTTCATCGTAAACCTTTTTTTCTCCATCATTTATGGAGTAATAAATGGTTGCTCCTTGAGTCTTTGAACTCATTGTAAGCTCTTGATTTAATACTACGTCACCCGCATCCGGAGTTACATTTACAAGACCTGTAATTGTTTCTGCAGTAATTGGGTTTGCTTTAATACTAATATTTTGAATATAATTGTTTGATCCTGTACCAGGTGCTTTTCCTGAAAAATCTACATCTCCGGCTGTTACGCGAATATATAATTTTCCTTTATTGGATGCTTCCTTTGGTAACGTAACGGAAACTGTTTCAAACTTTCCAGATTCAGATAATGTTACTGTCTCTGCCTTTGTAAATTTTGTTCCATTCGTACTATAAGAAATATCATATGATTTTGCTGCTGTACCTGAAGCTTTCATGGAATATGAAAGTGTAATATTTGCATATTTATCAGATGTCGTTTCAAATACATAAGATGTTCCTGCTACAAGTCCTTTTGCACCAAGAGAATATGTTGTTCCACCTGTACCAGATGTACTTGTGATCATTGGAACTTTACCTGTAGATAAAGAAATGCTAGATGTCTTATCTAACTGATCATTATCTTCTTCTAAATCGGCAAATACTTTTGTTGTTTCTTCAATATTACCTGTTCCTGCCCATTTGGAAATCTCTAATTCAATTCCTGTTTCTACATCAAATTCAATTTCTTCAGAAGTATCTTCATTTGTAGAATCATCTTCTGTTCCTTGATCTGGTGTTGGTACTGGAGTTACTTCTCCATCTTCCACTTCATCTTCTGGATCTTGAGTTGGTCCTGTAACCGCATCATTGCCACCAGTTGTTGGTCCTGTAACACCATCAATTGTTCCGGATTGTCCTTCTACTGATGTAATCTTAATATTCTTAATAGAGCATGTTCCATTTTCCTGTACTGTACCATTGTTTACAGAAATATTGGAACTCTTCTTAATTCTTAATAAAACATCGTTACGATTTGATACTTCGGATGGAAGTTTTACTTCATCGAATACTAATGTTTTAGCAGTTGTTAATTCGATGGAACTGTTAACGTCTGTCCAAGTAGTTCCTTCATCAATACTGTATTGTAACTGCATATCTTTTGGACCAGTATTAGATGCTCTCATCTCTGCTGAAAATGCAATATTTTCATACGAAACTGTACTTAACTTCATAATCCAATATGCTTCATCCAAATTCCAATGATTTGAATTAAAACCATTACCACTAAATGTAACCGGCTTCGCTCCTACTAGTTCTAGTGTTCCGTTTCCACTTGTTGCAGAATAAGGAACTGCCATATAATCATCTAATGACGTTTGTTCCCATGCAGCAATTGTTTTTGCTGAAGTCGATGCAAATGCAACAATATCATAACTAAGAACCGTACTAAGTACGATTAATACTGCCATTGCACCAGCTAAAATTCGCTTTGGTTGTTTCATAAAAACTTTCACAAATGCCTACTCCTTTTTTCATTCACACTTTGTGTGATTTCTTCTCGTCTCCACGATACCATGGATGTCGAAAAATGTCTAAGTCATTTGTCTCTTTTATTTAGAGTATTTATTAATACTGTTTATTAGGAAATATTATTAATTATATGTACTAATTCTACTTATGCTTTTTTCTAATAAATCAAGCTAATGCCAGCA
>JAUNRX010000093.1 GCA_030539495.1 bacterium
TTTTTCATAGATAGGAGACTTCTTGAAGAGAAGTTTCCTATCTATGAAAAAAGCAACCGCCTTCTAGACTCTGCTAAAAGTGCGGTTGCTCTAACTTAGTATACTTCTATTTTATTCGCGAACAAGATCTTTGGCTGCAATTAGTTTTGCACCTTCTGGCAATGCTCCTAGAACAATGTTTTCGTAAGGCGTTCCCATAACGGCATCAAGAATTGCTATTGCTCCATGGTCCTCTTCTGTTCGGATAAGACGACCACACCCCTGTTTTAACTTTAATCCCATTTCCGGATAATCTACAGTCTCAACCGGATTTAACCCTTGGCACTTTGCTTCTTTTCTTTGTTCTTCAAGAAGTGGATCCATAGAAGGGAACGGTAACTGCCAAATGACTACTAACGTTAAGGAGTCACCTGGAACGTCAATTCCTTCCCAGTAGTTTGCGCCGACTAAGACGGAAGTCTCTTCTTCCTTGAATTTACGAGCAAGATAGCCACGATCTGCTTGATCCTCCCATAATAGTTCAAATGGGAATTCCTGTCCTTCTAAACTCTTACGAATTCGTTTTACTTCCTCTAAGCTATTGGTAAGGACAAGGGCACGACCACCATTTTCTTTCAATAGTGAAACAAGGCGTTCCATCTTTTCTTTTGGAGCGTCTTTTTCTAACTGAACAACCACTTGATTTTCAATATCAAATGGACTTCCAATCGTAGATGTGGATGCTTTTGGTACTCCCATGGAACGTTTAAAGTAGCTAAAGTCACCTTTATTACTTAACGTTGCAGAAGTAAATACCACTGGCAGCTGTTTTGAAAGTAAATGTTTATCCAACATTGTACTTAAGTCCTTTGGTACCACCCAGAAACTTTCATCATTTTGATCCACCCAAGGAATCATCTCACTGCCTTTTCCTCTGTTAAATCGATATAACGCACTGATTGCACGTTCAATTTGTCCTTCATACGCTTGAATTAAGCTGGTTGGCAAGGATTCAAAATATAATTCCTGTTCAATCTGCATTTCTAAAAGAAGTCCATCAAGCGCCTTACGGAATGCATCTGCTGCCTTAAATAATCCATCGTTTAGTCGGATGGAACGTCGCTCGGAGCTTTCTCCCGGAATTAAAGAGGCATCTAATACTTTAAAGAAGTATTCTGAAGACTGCTCTAATTTCATAGTGATGGCTTCTAATGACTCTCTTGCTCCTTGGATTTCCTCTAAAGAACCAATCATAGACTCAATATCATCTCTGCTAATCTGCTGTCCCGCCTGCATTGCTGCAGGAAGCAAGATTTTATGTCCTTCATCGAAAATAACACCCGAATAGCTTGGAAGGATTGGAAGCTTTCCATCTGCTATGCGATCTTCTCTTGTCCATAAATCTTTGAAAAATGTTTCATGGTCGACAATAATCAAATCTGCTGTGGTTCTATAATTCTCTCTTGCCTTGATCTGCTTGCAATAACCTCGATTTAAGCAGACCTCGCATCCCATTGACTCATCCCAGCTAATACGTTTCCAGATACGGTCGGAAACAGTTGGAATTTCTGCACGCTCTCCAAGTTTTGTCTGAGCCAGCCATTCACTTACCTCATCTGGAAGGCCATTGAATTCTCCGCTAAGTTCTTCCACCTTTACATCACAGATATACTGACTAGGATCCTTTGCCATACGGGCATCCACGTCTAATCCAAGAAGCTTAGAAAGGGTATGGATATCCCCTTCACTGTTTGCTAGCTGCTCTTGAAGTGCAGAAGTTGCACAAGCAATTACCATTGGCTTGCCTGTAAATCTTGCATAAGGAATTGCAGATAACAGATAGGCAAATGTCTTTCCTGTTCCAAGACCTGCCTCCGCTAAATGTACTTCCTTTTTGCAGATGGCATCTGCAACCTGAAATGCTGTAAAGATCTGTTCATCACGAACTTCATATCCGTATTCCGGAAGGATGTCATATAAAACGTCACCAATCCATTCCACCAACTTTGTATGAAAGTCCTGTCTATTTGTATAATCAAAGGGTTCTTTGATTTTTGCACACATGTATTTTACTCTCCTATAATGCTTTTCTTACGTCTAGCGATTTAATATCTTTATTAGATTCTCAACTTCTTCTTTCGTCATGGTAACTCCCTTACCCATTTTTTCATGTTCTGGAGCCCACTCTCTTATATCATATTTTGGTGCTGCGCCATTCCAGCTGATCAGATTAATTTCTTTTCTCCAGCCTTTGGCATTCTCAGAAAGCACACCTAATTCTTCTACGATATCGTATTTAATATCTGCCATAGTCTCAACCTATCTTCCTATCTAATTTTATCTAATTTACTATCAATCTCTATTAGTATTTACATTATAGCTGAAATAGACTCAAATAAAAACATTATTTTACTTCTTATCTACTCGTCATCCCACGTCTTCTTGCGAATCGATTACGAAGTACATATAAAAATGACTCTTTTTTCAAATTTAGCTCCAATACTCCCTGTGCTTGCTGCTCGGCTTCCTCACTTAAAATCTCCTGAGCATTCACTAAAGTTCCGTGGTTTTCCTTCTTTCGATAATTACCATCTGGAAATAATTCTCTTGCTTTTACATTATCGTAAGTCTGTACCTCTAATATTTTCTTGATCTTTTCTTTGGTCTCTTCATCATAAATCGGGCAAGCCACTTCTACACGATTTTCCGTATTACGTGTCATAAAGTCTGCTGAAGCAATAAAGAGTTTTTCCTCCTCGCCTTTCCCAAAATCATAAATACGTGCATGTTCCAAATAGCGGCCTACAATGCTGGTTACGGTAATATTCTCAGTCTCATTTTTCACACCAGGAACAATACAGCAGATGCCACGAACAATCATATTGATCTTTACTCCGGCCGAGGAAGCCTCTTTTAACTTATCAATAATATCGATATCCGTAATGGAATTAATCTTAAGTTGAATAAGTCCTTGTTCTCCCTTTTTCATTTCCTCGCCAATTAACTCCAATACTTTGCTTTTTAGACTGACTGGTGCAACCAACAGATGTTTATACTCTCCATATAGATTGCCTATCGACATATTTTTAAAGAATTCATTGGCATCTTGTCCAATTTCCTTTCTTCCTGTCATAAGACAAACATCGGTATACATCTTTGCTGTCTTTTCATTATAGTTTCCGGTTCCCACTTGAGTGATATATTTAATTGTATTTGATTCTTTATATGTAATTAAACAAATTTTTGAATGTACCTTATAGCCTTCAAACCCATACATAACCTTGCATCCTGCTTCTTCTAGTTGTTCCGACCAATCAATATTGTTCTGTTCATCAAATCTGGCACGTAACTCAATAAGCACAATGACATCTTTCCCATTTTCTGCTGCTTCACATAAATACTCTACCAGCTTTGCTTTGGACGCCACTCGGTAAAGGGTGATCTTTATGGAAATGACACGTTCATCTACGGATGCTTCCTTCAATAACTTTAGGAACAGATCCATGCTGTCATATGGATAGGACAACATCACATCTTTCTTACTAATACTTCGAATGATGCTTGTGTTGTTGTCTATCAATGGTTTTACTGGTTTAAATGGTTTATATAGCAAGTTTCTCTTCTTCATTTGATCCAGCTTGCTTTCTAATGAAAATACATAGGACATATTCATCGGTGCCTTACAGACCATAATCTGATATGGCTCAATGCCAAATCGATTGCAAAAATAGCCTTCCAACTCCTTGCTGATATACTCTGAAACCTCTAACCGTACTACGGACAACCTTTTTCTTTTCTTAAGTAAAAGCTTCATTTTATTTCGAAAATCAATTTCGTCTGCATAATTTTCATCTTCCAAATTAATATCTGCATTTCTCGTGACACAAAGCTTTGTACTCTCCACCACCTCGAACATGGAAAAAATAGAGGTGACAAACTGGTAAATAATATTTTCTGTCAGAATATATCTTAGCTCGCTTCCAGGAAGAACAAGGATCTCCGGTAACACTTTGGGTACTGGAATAATTCCAAATAAATACCCTTTCTTTTTCTTTAGCAGCGATCCAATATATAGACTCTTGTTGTCTAAATGAGGAAATGGATGATGGGTATCTACGATTTGAGGAGATAATACTGGCTCAATGGCAGCCTTATAATACTCCATGACATAGTCTTTCTCTTCCTTTTCAAGTTCTGAATACAAAAGTCCAGAGACTCCCCGCAACCGTAATTGCTTTTCTACTCCTGTAAAAACACTTTCTCGTAATTCATTTAATTGTGTCACACTTTTGTAAATCTGCATAAGCTGCTGACCTGGAGTCATCCCTGAGCGTTTATCCTCACATGTAGGATCAACCTCCTTCATATCATACAAGCTTCCCACTCTCACCATAAAGAATTCATCCAGATTGCTAGTAAAGATAGAAATAAATTTAAGTCGCTCTAGTAGTGGGACTGTCTTATCGGTTGCTTCTTCTAATACACGTTCATTAAACTTCAGCCATGATAGCTCTCTATTTTGAGTATAATTTCTCATCTAAACTCTCTCCTTGTATCTTACCTTTCTTTAGTAACTGATAATACAAATAGCCTTCTCTTACCCCATAAGGGCTTACGACTACACTACCTGCATCATATATCTTTGCAACTGTATTTAATATAGTAATCCCCGGAAACAATGTGTGGATTCTCTCTGGGACTACCTTTAGTACGATGCCGCTCATTTCTTTTTTTTCTTTCTGTAAATAGGATGTCATAGCCTGTAAATCTTCTACTTCTATTCTTAAATTATCCTTTGGCAGCCCAAGCATAGTGTTATTTAACTTACAGGCAGCGCGGACCGTTCCGCCGACTCCGCAAATCGTCATATTATCAAACTCCAGCTCCTGCAGTTGAATATGGCTTAAGTGCTGTTCTACAACCTCGCTGATTTTTTTTATTTCGCTTTTCTTAGGAAGGATTTCTGCCACATGGCTGGTATACATGGTTAAGGATCCAACGGGAAGGGAAATCGCCTTAACAATCTCTTTCTCCTTATAGAAAACAAGTTCTGTACTGCCTCCGCCTATGTCCACCAGTAACCCATGCTTATCTTTTACTGTCTGTATTGATCCAAAGTGGTCGAACATTGCCTCTTCTTTTCCAGACAATACTCGTATATCAAATCCACAGTGTCTTGTTATAATCGCCGTCGCTTCTATGGAATTATGTACATTACGTAAGGATGCTGTTGCAAATACAAATACATGCTCAATATGAATCTGTTCCAGCACATTTCGATACTCCAATAACACATCAATGGCTTTCGCCATGCCTTCTTTTGTTAAATTCTTATGCTTATCTACATAAGATGCTAATCCTGTCATTTCCTTTTTATTTAAGATTAGCTTGATTTTATTTTCTACGATATTAAAAATAGACAATCGAATGGTATTCGATCCGATATCAATGACTGCATACATTTCTCGTTCCATCTTTCACATCCTATTCTCTTATATTCTAACAATTAGTCTTTATTGTAATTTAACTTAAAGTACTTTAGCTTAATATTATGTAAAATTTATGTAAATTCTTCTTTCATTTACAATAGCTGGCGCTCCATAATCTCCTGAACCAAAATCTTGCCATCTTCTTTTTTTATAAACCGACCTTGTTCAATTGCATGCTGAAGTGCATTGGTTATGGTCGACAGAATCACATTACCTGGCCTTGCAAACCCAAACTTCTTTGCCGTCAATCGAACCATATCATGCTCATTTACCCCAATTTGTTCCTGTAATACTTCTTCCATCGCATTGGCAATCTCATAGGATGAAATATCATCCATAGCACGTTTTACACCAAACTGGTCTTCCACTCGGTACTTGTCATATAACTTTGGTTCTTGTTCCGGCAGCCAATAAAATAATAAATCTCCATCTTTGGTCACCCGTTTTTCAATACCAGCCATTGCAATATCAAATACTTGTTCCACACGGCTTCCGCTTCTTGTAATCTCCCAAGCCGACAAGATTTTCCGCAGTAACTGCCTTCTGCTTATTGGCGCCTCCTTATTGATAATTTGAGCTGCTAATTTACGAATCCTAATTAAGCCTTTACTATCATAAAACTCTGCCGGCACTCCTTGCTTTGGCACTTCTGCCGATATATAAGGATTTCGTAATGGTTCTTCCTGTTGCCTTGTATCCAGTTTTTCAAACTGAATATTTTGAATGGAAGCCATCTTTACCTGTTGCTTTTTCTCAGGCTCCTTTGTAAGAATTCCCTCCATCTTTTCTTTGATCTGCTTCTTGATAGTTTCCGGATGATCCAGCCACTCTAATACCCAGACACGCAATACATTCCAACCTAAGCCTTCTAATACTTCCGGTTGTAAAATAAAACGATCCTTGGCCGTCGATGCTTTCCTTAAGTTCTCTCCATCTAAAAGGATGCCTAATAAATATTGTTCCGGATCCTTCGGATTAACCACGGCAAGATCTAACTTGTATTCCGAACATCCAATATTACACTTCACTTGATAGCCCATTGCTTCAATTGCCTTTACAATCTCCCTAGCAACGGCATCCTCTCTTTTCTCCTCAGTTGCACTGCCTTCTGTTACTACGTTTTTACCACGCTGGGCAAATTCCAAAAATCCCTTTAGTCCTGCTACTCCCTCCGACCTTGTTTTGGATAACTCAATCTGTTCTGGACGGATTGTCGCATAGACAAGCATCTGCTTTCTTGCTCTGGAAATGGCTACATTTAGTCTGCGCCAGCCGCCATCTCGATTTAAAGGACCAAAATTCATAGATACAGCTCCATTTTGATCTGGTCCATAACCAATTGAAAATAGTATTACATCCCGTTCATCCCCCTGTACATTTTCCAAATTCTTAATAAAAATAGGTTCACTTGAATTCCGATCAAATTCTTCAAGCTCAGGAAAGTTTGCAAACTCATCCGCTAATAAATCGTCAATTAAGTTCTGCTGTACAGAACTAAACGTAACCACACCAATACTGTCATTTCTTAGCTGTGGAGACTTAAGCCTTCTTATAATCTCTGCAACAACTGCTTCTGCCTCGTTTCTATTCTGTTTCGTCTTCCCTTTGTCGTAATAGCCATCCACATGGATCAGCTTGACTTCAGATACCAGGTCATTTGGAGAGGGGAATGTATATAACTTGTTATCATAATATTGCCTGTTACTAAATGCAATTAGGCTCTCATGTCTTGAGCGATAATGCCATTTCAAATACTCTTGTGGCATACTAATGGCAAGACAGTCATCCAGCAAGCTCTCCAAATCTTCGCTTTCGTAATTTTCTTCATCGATACGATTGGACATAAAGAACGTAGTTGGAGGCAGCTGTTTTGGATCCCCAACGACGACCACGTTCTCGCCCCTTGCTATGGTTCCAACTGCCTCACACGTTGGCAACTGGGAAGCCTCATCAAAGATAACAAGATCAAATTTAGGAAATAAGGGATCAATATACTGAGCAACGGAAATTGGGCTCATCAGCATACAGGGACATAACCTTCGAAGCAAAGTAGGAATTTGATTAAATAGCTTTCGGATAGACATCATCCTTCCATTGCTCTTAATTGCTCGTTTCAAAATCCCAAGTTCAGATGAGGAGATGCTCTCCATGCCTGATACGGGAACCTTTTCCGATAATCTTGCTACCAGCTCCTGAATGCTCAAACGTTCAAACTTAGTAATAAATTGTTTATATTGTTGGATCATATCCTCGTATTGCTTTCCTTGAAAACTTACAAGTCTTTGGTCTGTCGATATCGTATGAAGTACCAGCTTATAATATAGGTTACATAGAACTGCACTCTGAATCTCACTGCTCTTAAGTTCACCACTTCTATAAGCGGATATAATACAAGATAGTCCATGCCTTTGAAGCTGCTCCTCTTTCTGATTATATGCAACCCAGGATTTCAGTTTGGATAAATGATCTTGATATTGTGTAACTATGGCTTGCACTTCCTGTAACCAATTACCATCCTTTCTACTCTTAAAACTAAACGTTATTTCATAGGTTGTCCTAACATACTCTAACGAATTAAATAAGGCTTGGAGTATCTGCCGGTGCTGTTTCACTTCTTTTTTATGATCTTGATCCATGGATGCCTTAATCGCTAACTCCTTTGTTTCATCCGAAAGTCCTTTTACCAGTCTTCGTATGGAGTCTGCTTTATTTAATGCCTCACCTAACTTGCTCCAATTCGTCTGCGTTCCCTCATAGATTCCAGCCATGTAAGTTGTAAGTTCATTTGCCAGACTGCACACGTCTCTATAGGTAGCAGAAAGCAAATCCAACTGCTTATACCAATCCATAATTGTCTGCTTTTCGACTTCTCCTGGTTTCCTTGCATAGGCACCTAACTCCTTTAACAACTTTCTCTGTTCTCTATGCTTTACTAAGAACCAAGCCCCTTTTGCCTTCTCCCATCGAAGCATGGCATCCTTCGCATTGTACTCAAGGATCTCTGGCAGGAAAAGTTCCATAAGCTCACTATATAGCTTGTTATACTGCTCCCCTATTTGGATAAGCTGAGTCATTTTCTGCTTGACTTCTGAAAAATCATCAGAGGCAATCAGATTTGGTAAGGTCACCGCAGGATTTAATACTTCACTACATAAATACAGAAAGAATTGCATGGTTGTCCGAGTCTCAGGCTCTTTCATCCCAGTCCATTCCTCTAACCAAATAACACTTTCCTTAGCACGTTTACAGTACTCAATTACCTTCTGAAGATCCCCACCCAATTGCTCTCGTAGCTCCAAGGAATACTCCTTTCCCTCATATCCAAGAAGCGGATGAGACTTGTATTCCCCAATCTCCGTTGCTGCTACCACATATTGTCGGATTTCTTCCATCCAATGCTCCAACTGTTCTGCATCGATTTTCTCTATGGCTTCCTTCGTAAAACAAATCTTATCCTTTTGCTCCTTATTCTGCTCAAATAATTCAATAGCTTCATATAATGATTTCCCGTACTCCCGTTTACAATGAATGGCCTCCACTACGTAATTTAACTCATTTCTTAACTCTTGCAGCCGCACTGCTGTCTTTTTATACTCCTCTGGAGCTTTAATCCTGCCTACTTCCAGCGCCTGATCTAACTGCGCCAACACAGAACTCTTACTTGTCTTATTGGAATGCAGTTCTAGACAAAATGGTTCTAACCCAATGCTTACTAACCTCTTCTTTACTACGTTTAATGCAGCCATTTTTTCGGCTACAAATAATACTGATTTTCCTTGTGAAAGAGTCGTGGCAATCATATTGGTAATTGTCTGAGATTTTCCGGTTCCTGGCGCACCATGAAGAACAAAACTTTTTCCACCTGCTGCTGCCGCAATTGCCGTTAACTGAGAGGAATCAGCACTTAATGGAACAGCCATAGACAGAGGGCTTACCCGTTGATCCAAGCAATCTGCTGTAATCAGCTGTCCGTCATTTTCCCACGCTATTTTCCCTTCTATTAGGCTTCGAACTACTTTATTCATTTCCAAATCTTTCGAACGGTTACGAAGATCATTCCACATGACAAACTGACCAAATGAAAAGATACCCATAAACGCCATTTCTTCAATGTCCCAACGTTTCTTTTCCGTAATTGCCTGTCTTACGGTAGAAAATACAGCTGGTAAATCGATGCCATGTTCATCCATTGGCAGTGGATCTAGTCCTGGTACAAGCACATTACAGTCCTGCCTTAAATACTCCAGTAATGTTATATTTACCTGGGCTTCCTCCTGTCGGCTTCTAATCACATAGCCCTTTCCATGACCTTTACGTACCAGCTCAATAGGCAGCAAGACAATTGGTGCGTATCTTGCCTTTTCGGATACCTCGCTTTCATACCATCGTAAAAACCCCAATGCAAGAAATAATGTATTGCTTCCATTCTCCTCAAGACTTACTTTTGCCGTTCTATGTAAACTCTTTAAATTCTTCTCCAACTCTTCTGTTGATAAAAATGCACATATCCGATTATTGTTTAATCCACGTATAACAGTCTCCTGAATAAACTCACGATTGCCTCCAACTTCATGCATCTTTCCCTCTTGTTCCGATGACGTCCAATCTGCCGGAACTTCCACAATACGAAACTCCTTCCCCTCTGACAACTGATCTTCCAATTGAGATAAGTCTGCTGTCATCAATTGAATGGCATTCTTTGTAACTCGAAAATTAAGCAGTGTATTACGAAGACTAAAGTCCAATAACTTACGTTCCCATAGTTTCTGTTTCGTTAGCGTCTGTTCCATATACACAATCCTCCAGCTTTTGGAATTATATTACATCCAGTATAGCACAAAAGGCAGTGATTTGTAAAAATCACCGCCTTCTAAAATAGTAACATTATTAATCTGTAATCAAAGAGACAAGATAAAATGGTCCTTTGTCTTCCTTATGAGCTTCTATAATACGAATTACAAGCTCATGCTCCTCTTTCTTCTGTTGGTCCAACACAGTCTCAAGATATAGGCAGTCCCCCCAGGTCTCTTCAAAGTTTGCATCCAGTCGAACGGCATGTTCCTTATCTCCATCAATTATTACTTCTGCAATTGGCCTTGGCTTTGCAATTGATTTCAAATATTGGATTGAAATAGAAGATGCTTCTACCTTAAATGTAATCGTATCTCCTTCTTTTTTACCAATCCACCCATTCTTATATAGGTCTAACATTGCTGTCTTTTCCCTAGCATCCACTCGAAATCCGTTTAACTTGGGATCACAGTTTTGAATTTGATAAATCTTTGCTTGTTCAAAACGATTTCTTGTAACTGGCTCTTTTGGTATCACAGCTTCCTCTTCCAACTGTCCAAGTCCATCATATGCTTCTTCTAATAAGCCAATGATTTTCTCTGCTACAAGCGTGTGTCCTAAATCATTTGGATGAAGATTGTCTGGAGTAATGGAGCTTCTCACTAACTTTCCATCCTGTATCTGCGCATAGAGGCTTTCTCTCATGCTTACACATGGAATTTGATAGAGAGAAGCCACCTTGTTATGATACTCCTCTGCATTTACCCCCGTATCATAACAAACATTATTTAGAATGACAACTGCAGGGTTTGTTTTAGCCTTATATACCTGATTTAGTACTCCTTCAAAGGACTCCTCAAATAATTCATTTGCATCATCATTTACAGTAAAATCTACTACTACAAAGTCCGGCTGATACATCAAAAGGTCTTTCCATGCTCTTGCTGCACCATATAAAGAGGTCGTACCACCAATCCCTGCATTAATAAAATGAAACTCTGCATTTGGAAACTTCGTTTTCCACCATTTATATACAAGATAGGCATAACAGCCTTCTGGCGTTGTTGCCAGGCTTCCCTGGGTAATCGAGCCTCCCAAAAATCCTATCGTATATTCTCCACCTTTTTTTGCTAACTCCATTAGACTTTTAATTCTATGTAAATTTCCATTTCCTACAATTCCTGAATATTCTTTTCTTTCCAAAGTGATTTTTCCTACCATATCAGAAACTTGTGCTCCTTTCGTTCTATGCCTCTTTCACTACTTCCTTTACAGGCTCATCTTCCCATATTCCTTCCCCTAATGACTCGATGTATGCACTTAATTCATCAGACATCTCATCAGCTTCTGGAATACGGATATGTCCTGGCGTTCCCCATCCATTTCTGGTATAAAGAAAATGATGTAAGTTGGAGTCTCCAATACTTTGACATACTTCTTCAATGGCATCATCCCAAGAGGAATCATGACAAAGAATTGTAGTTGCTGCAATAATAACAGCCTCTGGGTACTTCTCACGAAGTGTTTCAAGGAAGCTCTTATAATGCTCCTTCCAGTTCTGTGCCTGTTCACCTTCTGGATCCTCTGCCATATAATCCACTGGATGACTGTCATTCTGACCAATGGCAACAATAACAACGTGTGGACGGTATAAGGAAAAATCCCATGGTTTTAACTCGCTTAATGCCGGATTATACTCAATCTTATCATAGGTATTTTCCACTCCAATATATTCTGGTTGTCCAAACCATCCTGTCTTATCAAGAAGGGCAATTCCTCCTTGAGAAACATTATGTAACTCAGCATTTAATTTGCGGGCAGTCATCCAAGAATAGGAATACCAACTATTTGAGTACTCTCCATTATGTTGTGGATCCGTTTTACCAACATACATAACTGCTTCCGAGACTTCCCCTGCAGATACACTGTCACCATAGACTTCAATACGTCTCTCAGGCTTTTTTCCCACCCTATATAGGCAGCCGTCATCGTCTATTTTAAATCCATAAAACGTAACGATATGACAAGAATCCTGTCTCTTAAATACTAATACCTCATGTGATACACTTTTCGTTGGAATTGGGATTTCAATTTCTACTTTCCCGCTTGTAGGAAGAAGAAGTCTTCCCTGCACTCCATCTAAAATATACCCTAAATAATTATCCCAGCAATCTCTATGATTTTCTACTACTAGTTTTAATGTGTCCGATGTAAATTTCATTTTTACATAAGTGCTTGGATAGACAAATACAGGGGCCTCCGGATTGTCAAAATCAATTCGTCCGCTATATTGTAATTGCTTATGGTCAGGTCGTATTAACATATTGTTTTCCTCCTATTATCATAAATCTATTGGTAATTTACTATTCTTTTACTGCTCCAGCTGCAATGCCATTGTATATTTGTTTCTGACAAAGTAAGAATACGATCAGTGCTGGAAGCAATGAAATAATAACGCCGGCACAAATCATATCATAACGGCTGCCTAATGGTCCGGTAAATCGATATAATGCAGTAGCCATAGTGGATAATCTTGCCTTATCTTGCAGATAAAGGTTGGCAGCATAATATTCGTTGTAGATACCAACACCTTTTAAGATCAAGCTGGTTACGATTGCCGGCTTCATTAATGGCAATAGGATTCTACGATAAATCGTGAAATAAGATGCTCCATCAATAATGGCGGATTCGTCCAAGGAGACCGGTATATTTTCAATAAACTGAATAAAGATATATATCGAAATAACATCGGTACCCATACTCATAATGATATATCCATATAAGGTATTTACAAATCCAAGCTTTGTCATAATCTCATACACCGCAACTTGCATTGCAATACCTGGAAGTAATGCCGCAAATGTAAACAAGTTTCTGATCAGTGCATTGCCTGGAAACTTAAAACGGCTTAGTACATAAGCGAGCTGTGTACCAATGATTACAGATCCAAGCAATACAAATACTAAAATGATGATAGAGTTTTTAAAAGCCACGCCCATATTTGCCTGCTTAAATGCATCCACAAAGTTATCAAAATGCAGCCAGTTAGAAGGTAATGTCATAACACTCGTACTATTGTATTCCTTCTCCGTCTTAAATGCCGTGATGACACAAGATGCAACGGGAACCAATGCCCAAAATGAGAAGAAGATCAAAGAGAAATACTTAATAAATATCCAAAGAATTTCTGATGGCGTATATCTTTTCCTTCTTTTTTTCATTCCATTTTTCTTCATACTGTTGCACTTCCTTTCCGGTTAAAAAACCTTCTGTTTCTTACTGGATGCAGCTTGCTGTCTTTGCTTCCATACTCATCCTCTGACTTACGGAAGACAAATTTAAAGAATATCTTCTGCAAAATTGTACAAATAATAATGATCATTAATAAGAAGATTGCCATAGCGGATGCCAGACCTACTTTTTGATTTGTATGGGCAATCGTATTCATGACTACGAAATATGTACCAGTTCCATTTGCACCGTTGGTAATAACGAATGGTGCTTCAAATGCACTTAAGGAACCTGTGATAGAAAGGATGATATTCAGTGTTACGATTGTCTTAATACTTGGTAAGATAATATATTTAAACTGGTGAAATTTA
>JAUNRX010000094.1 GCA_030539495.1 bacterium
GACACCCTAATCCTATACAGAACATAATGTCTTCTCGTTGAAATACGTTTAGTCATAAATTGATTTGATCACCTTAGCAGGAACACCACCTGCTATCATGTCCGCAGGGATATCTTTTGTTACCACTGCACCGGTAGCAATAATGGCATTATCTCCAACGGTAACACCGGAAGTAACAGTTACATTCGCTCCAATCCATACGTTTTTGCCAATATGAATAGGAGCCGGAATGATATTTCCTCGTCTCTCTGGGGCAAAATCATGATTTAAGGTTGCAAGAACAACATTATGCCCGATTAAGGCACCATCACCAATATAGATGCCACCTTGATCTTGAAACTTACATCCCGAATTAATAAATACATGCTTCCCAAAATGAATATTTTTGCCAAAGTCGGAATTAAAGGGTGGAAACAGGCGAAATGTGGGATCAATTGGTTGTCCTGTCAATTCTGCCATAATAGAACAGATTTCTTCCGGTGTGTGATAAGCAGTGTTTAGTTTCATGGTAATTCGAATTGCATCGTCACTAAGCTTACTCATAAAAGCATGGGCATCACTATCGGAAGGAATTGCATGTTCCGTATTGATATAGTGTAAAAGTTTATCTAAAGTCATTTTCTAAAGTTATCCTTTCTTACTGTTTGACGAATAAAGTTCATAGAAGTAATCATTGGTTGCTAATAGTTTATCAAACGTTCCTTGCGCAATAATCTCTCCTCGTTTAAAGACTAGAATACGATCATAGGCACGAATAGATTGCAACTGATGGGCGATTGCAATTACCGTATGATCCTGTAATTGTTGTAATAGCCGGCTCATAACAAGTTCTGCAGTCAGAGAATCCATGGCAGATGTCACTTCATCCAATATCACGACTGGTGTCTGATGCAGCCAGACTCTTGCCAATGCCAGTCGCTGTCGTTCTCCACCCGATAGGGTCATTCCTTTCTCACCAACAGCAGTATTTAAGCCATCCGGCATTGAACTAAGTAGTGGTAGTAATTCTACGTTTTTTAAGACAGTAATAAGTTTAGAATCAGCAATAGGTTTATCAAAGACTAGGTTTTCTCGCAAGGTGCCGTCAAAGATAGGGACTTCTTGTGAAATATAGCTGATTTGAGTATAGAGCTGGTTTAAACACAGATCTTTTAATTCCTGGTTACTGTAGCAAATGCTTCCTTCGGAGTATTTTAGCAGTCCTAACATAAGCTTCACTAAGGTGGATTTGCCGGAACCGCTTTCACCAACCAAAGCAATCTTTTCACCGGGAGCAATAGACAAATCTAAATGTTCAAACAGGCAGCGGTTGCCATAATCGAAATGAAGTCCTTTTATAGTAATACTGCCATCAATAGGCGCTGGCTTCACCCCTTGATCCAACTGAGGATCTTCTTTGCTTGTTAGGAAGAGTTCAAAACGCTGAAAAGCCGCCTTATCTAACTTATACTGTACAAATACAACATTAAAGATTGCAATAGGAGTATATGCATTTTCCACCAAAGCGATTAGGGCAACGACCGAACCAATGGAAAGTGATTTACTGTTCCACGCATATAGCAGGATTGCAACATCAATGATTGCAACTAGGATTGCAAAAATAGTGAAAAAGGCTTCGTGGATCATTGTCATTTTAACCTTGGAAGAGACAATTTCTTTCTTTGCACCATTTGCCTTTTTATATTCACTGGAAAACTGACGGTTTAGCCGAAAGACGGTGAGTTCCATAAATCCACGTACAAGGAAATGATTCATCTTTTCTTCATTTACTAAGATTTTTTCCTTAAGCTGATAGAGTGTCTTTAGTAGGATATTAGTAATAAGGAAGATTACCAGGTATCCAGCTAACAGGGCAATGGTAATCGGCGTACTGATCTTATAAATGAAAAAAATGCTGAATAGGATGGTTGGAAAAAGTTCTTGAATTAATCGAAACCAAAAGTTGTAAATCATATTTTTGCCGGCTTCGGAACCATTTTCAATGCGTTGGGTCAATTCCCCTGTGCCTAAGCTTTGGTAATTCAAGTAATCAATCTTGCTTATTTTCTGTAAGGACAGCAGCTTAAAATCCAGAAAAATTCCATGTTCTAGTTGCTTGCCGGGATACTCTTGGGCATAGCCTAAAAGAAAACTAAGCAGCAGGATGCCACCGTAGAGAAGCAATTCAAGCAAGGTTGTCGTACCATTTGCCAGTCCATCGATGACAGATTGAAAATAAGTTGCCTTGTAGTTTGCAAAAAATGCGATTGCAATTCCAAGGAAAAGATATGTAAGTGTGTACCATTTATTTTTTAATAAAATTTGTTTTATATAGCGCATCGCTGTACTCCTTTATTCTTATTTAATATAAAAAAAAGTACAGTCGAGACTGCTAGCATAATGATCATTTCATTAACCTCAGCACAATCTGCTAACAGTTTAAATCAACTGTACTGAGTAGTTATCTCGCATATTCATACCTAATTCACCCCTTTTTATTTATCATATCATATTTTTATTTAAGTATACAGTTTTAGATTGTGTAAGGAGTATTTTTATATGTTAGAATATAGGAAAAGGAGGAGAAAAAATGAAAATTGAGATAATCCCGATATATGAAAAATTAGAAGAGTATGTGGCAGAACTGGAAAAGGGGAAACAGGATGCAGAGACCTTATGGGAACAATATGCAATAGCACCTTATTGGCAGACACTATGCCAGTATGCACTAATGGACTTATCCGAGCGAAAGCCAGTGCCTATCAAGGATTCTGCGGTATTAAAAAGCCAGTTAGATTTATTACATAATATAGAGCTAGATCAGTTACAAACAGAATTTGAGAAGATTGCATCGCTACTTCCAAATTACGACGACGATACAATCACGGTAGCACTTTATCCAATTACCGATGAGAATACAACAGTAAAGGAACGCCAGAATGGAGTTGTTGGAACTGCATTGTTTGGCAATTTGATTATTCAAATCAATCCTTTGTGTGCAGATTTTGAGAAATGGATTCCTTATGTATTTACTCATGAATATCATCATACGGTATGGGGCAATTATTGGTTTGTACTACATGGCGGGGCGCTTAATAATCGCTTTATTGATTCCTTGTTAATTGATGGTGAGGCAGACAGCTTTGCATTATCGTTATATCCAAAGTTAAGGCCGGCGTGGCTCTTTGATATGAGCAAAAAAACAGAAAAACGACTTTGGAACGACATTTATTCAAAGCTCGTATTGAAAACGGATGTTGATTACTGTCACTATATGTTTGGAGAGGAGAACGAGACAATTCCTTGGTGCGCAGGTTATACAATAGGATACCGAATCGTTCAAAGTTATCTAACAAGCCATAAGGAGAGTTCGTTCCATGAATTAGTGGAGAAAAGGCCGGAAGAAATATTAAATGAAAGTGGATATTTCTCAGTTGTATGACCTACAAGAAAATAACTGAGAAAGAGTAAAGATTTTTACAGAAGATGTCGATAAAGATATGAGATATAAATTTTTATACGAAAGGATAAGGAACTATGAGAAAATACCGGTTACTGATGTGTTCTATGTTTCTTTGTGCAGGAATGGTCTTTAATGGATGTAGTGAAAAGGAAGCATCTAAGCAGCCAGAAAGCGTAAATGAAGAAACAACGGAGGATGGTAAAAAGAAGGATACCATAACACTTCGTTTATGGGGTGCAGAAGAGGATGCAGAGATTCTGAAGGAAATGACCGATAACTTTAAGAGTACATATGCAAACGAAGCAAATATTGATATTAAAATTGAAGCAAAGGCAGAGGCAGACTGTAAAAATGGTTTGCTTGGTGAAGTAACGAAAGCACCGGATGTATTTACATTTGCGGACGATCAAGTACGTTCCTTAATCGCAGGCGGTGTATTAGAGCCAATTCACTATGTAGACGATGTTAAGTCCAATAACGTGGAAGCATCTGTGGAGGCAGCCACTATCAATGATAAGGTATATGCATATCCGATTACAGCAGATAATGGTTATTTTATGTTCTACAATAAGAAATATTTATCTGAACAAGATGTAACATCCTTAGATAAGATTTTGGAAGTGGCCGACAAAGAAGGAAAGAAAGTGGCTATGGACTGGACGTCCGGCTGGTATCTATATTCTTTCTTTGGCCAGACAGGACTCAAGTTATCACTGAATGATGATGGTGTAACGAATACCTGCACCTGGAACAGCAAGGACGGAAAAATCAAAGGAATTGATGTTGCAAAAAGCATGCTGTCCATCAGCAGTCATAAAAGCTTCACGTCCATAGAGGATAAGTCATTTACGGAGGGGCTTAAAAATGAAACAGTGATTGCAGGGGTAAGTGGAACATGGAATGCGACTGCGGCAGAGCAAGCAATGGGTAAAAATTACGGAGCAGTCAAACTACCAACTTATACTTGTGCAGGACAGCAAGTACAGATGGCTTCCTTTGCTGGATATAAAATGGTAGGTGTGAACTCTTACACTGCAAACCGAGAATGGGCAGAAAGACTAGCCAACTGGATTGCAAGTGAGGATAATCAGAAATTACGATTTGTAAAGAGATCACAAGGCCCTTCGAATACGAAAGCAGCAGCATCGGATGAAGTTAAGAATTCGTTAGCTATCCAGGCAATACTTGCACAGTCAGAATATTCAAGCCTCCAGCGAGTAGCAGAAGGTTACTGGGATGCAACCAGCGCTTACGGTACAGCATTTATCGAGAAAAAAGCAACGGAAGAAACTCTACAAAAATTGCTGGATAAGATGGTTAAGGGAATTACTTCTTTACCATCGGAAGACTAGAAGAAGTGGAGGAGAAAGAAAAATGCAAAAGATAACGAACAGTAAGCGTAATAGCATTAAAACACTACTCTTACTACCTGTATTACTACTTGGAACAGTTGCCGTCATTTCTAATATATTGGCATTTCTGAATGCAAAACATGTAAATTCAGAAGTTTCAAATATCGTTGACCATTATATGTATGGCAATGAAGTACTAAATGATATTCAAAATGACTATGAAGCGATTTACAAGAATGCACTTTCCCATATCATTGCAAATAAATATGATACAATGATAGAATTATCGAATTCTAATAAGGAATATCAAAAGAAAATGGATGCAAGTCTTAAGGAATTTACATCCTACATGGATGAGGATCTAAATGGCATCTATAATGAATTAGTAAAGAACTATGATGATTTCAAGAAAGCAACAATGAATTTGATTGCGTACAGTGCAAATGGAGAAGAGCAAGTAGCAAATGAGTATGCAAATACCCAAGTTTCAGAAGCTTCCAAAGCAATGGAAGGAAATATTCAGTCCTTAATTGAAGCAAATAATGAGGCAACACAGAGCGCAACAAAAGCAGTAAACGCAGCGTATCATGTATCGTTATATACCAATATTATTTGCTCCATTTTCATTTGCTTACTGATTACATTTGTAGTTATTATCGTATTAATGAGAATTGTAAGCCCTATCATTCAAGCTCAGCAACAGATTAAAATGGTAGTGGAAAGTATTGAAAATCGAGACGGTGATCTTACAAAACGTATTGAGAGTAAATTTGATGATGAAATCAGTGATTTATCCAACGGTATCAATGTATTTTTGGATAGATTACAACATATCTTTAGCATGTTACGTAAAGATTCGGAACAAATGGATCAAGTCGTAGAAGAGGTTCTTGCAAATGTAAACAATTCCAATGGAAGTGTGGCAGACTTATCTGCATTAACAGAGGAACTATCAGCAACAATGGAAGAAGTGGAAAGTAGCAGTGCAATCATTAATTCCAATGCTTCTGAAATCAAGACCGAGGTTTTAAACTTCTCAGAACAGTCTAGCAAGATCAATGACTATTCCGTTAAGATGAAAGAACAGGCAGATGGATTAGAACAGTCTGCCCGAGAGACAATGGAAACGACCAATGAAAAAGTAAAAGATATTGTTTCTGTACTGGATCAGGCAATTCAGGATAGTAAAAATGTTGAGCAGGTAAACCAGTTAACGACGGAAATCCTTGAGATTTCTTCTAAGACAAACTTACTTGCATTAAATGCTTCAATTGAAGCGGCAAGAGCAGGAGAGGCAGGACGTGGATTTGCAGTAGTAGCAGATGAAATCAGTCAGTTAGCTGCCTCCAGCCGTGAAACAGCTAACCGCATTCAGGAAGTAAATGGCGTGGTAATTGGTGCTGTTGACAACCTAGCAAACAATGCAGGACATTTAGTAGAGTTCTTAAATCAGTCTGTATTGCCAGAGTTTGAAACATTCGTTTCCATCGGTGGCCGATACAAAGAGGATGCTTCCTTTGTAAAAACGGAAATGGAAGAGTTTACAAAACGTTCTAATGAATTAGAAAAAGTGGTAACTGAAATTGCAGCTTCCATCGAGATGATTACTTCTGCTATTGAAGATGGAGTAAATGGTATCAACGGTGCAACAGAAAGTACTCAGGGACTTGTAAATGATATGGAAAATATCACTCTTCGTATGGAAGAAAACAATAAGATCACCAAAGAATTAAAAGAGGAAGCTTCCATATTTACGAAGCTTTAAAAGTTGTAGATATTGAAATAGAGAAAAAAGCATCTCATGACGATCTTGTGTCAGTCATGGGATGCTTTTTTCATGCAATCAGCCAACGAGTCAAAGAGATGTTGATATTCGCTTAGCGGCTGTGGCGTTATTATTTATAAAGAAAGGAAAAACTGCCAGGGGCACAGCATAAGCCGGCTTCCAACATGGTAGATAATGCTTTTAGTTTCCGAAAGACCTGCTCCTTTGACCAGGAAAAAATACCGGGATCCATAAGGAAGGTAAAGACGGATAACAAGATTTCAGAGTATTCCTCCGGATAGTCACAAGTAAAGGTACCTTCTTCATTGCCCTGTTTTAGTATATCCGTTACAAGACTGGAAAGTGAGACAAGGATATGGGCTAAGGATTTTTGATGGATGGCAGCATTCTGAGGCAGATGAAGATATTCATCCAACGAAGGATCTACATAGGAGCCGGTATAGGTATGTAAAAGCAATGCCAGCTTATCTAATGCGTTTAAGCTGCTTTTGTCAAGAAGTTCACGACAATGAGAAATAATCGTTTCATATTCCCGTTCCACAAGGGCATCCATAACCTCTTCCTTGGAATGAAAGTAATAGTATAAGCCACCTTTGGCAATTCCAGCCCGTTTGGCAATATCATTTACAGATGCAGTGCCTGCAATTCCTTCCTGAAATAGTTCTTGCATGGTATTTAAAATCAAATCACGTTTTGTCATAATTTTATGTCACCTCTGCAACAATTATATCATAGAAAAAGAGAGTTGACCACCGTTCAAAAGTATGCTAGAGTGAAAGAAAAAAGTTGACCAGCGTTCAAAAAATGAAAGGAGAAAGCATGGGAAAAGCAGTTCTAGGAGTTGTAGTATTGCTAGCAGATCTTGTCTTACTGGTAATGCTCGTAATTAACGGAATACGATGGGGAGTTTATGTAAAACAAAAGAAAGATGGTCAGACAATAAAAAGAACAGTAAAGAGAAATGGAATATACTTGCTTGTAGGAGTATGTTTATTCGGAATCCTTATTTTTATTACACAGATTAGCGTATCAACGCCAAAAGTCAAAGACAGTGATGGGAATACAATCGATGGAAGTATTGCCGAACTTAAAAAAGTAGAGTTAAACGGACATAATGAATGGATTAGCATACGAGGGGAAAATAAAGATGCTCCGATTTTACTATTTCTAGCAGGAGGACCCGGAGGTTCCCAACTGGCAGCAACTAGATTTAGCCTAGGAGAATTGGAACAACATTTTGTAGTGGTCAATTGGGATCAGCCGGGAAGTGGAAAGTCTGCAGGCTGTATGAAAACAAAAGACATTACAGTAAATACATACATAGAGGATGGAATTGCACTTACTGAGTATTTGCAAGAACGGTTTGGACAGAAAAAGATCTATTTAGTAGGAGAATCTTGGGGAAGTGCACTGGGAATTTTCCTTGCAAGCCGTAAGCCGGACTATTATGCCGGAGTCATTGGAACCGGGCAAATGGTTGCATTTAAGGAAACTGAAACTTATGATTATCAGAAGGCCATGGAAATCGCCAAGGAGAAAGGTGACAACGACTTTATTAAGAAACTAGAGCGTCAAGGGGAGCCCCCTTACTATAGTGGAAATATTGCAATGACTTCTCAGACATACTATAACTATCTCTCAACATATATGATGAAAAATCCGGAGATTAAGAATGGCAGTTATCATACGTTTCGAGATATGTTAGCCTCGGAATATGGACTTCTTGATTCTGTGAATTATTTATTAGGACTTGTTCGAACCTTTAATGTGGTCTACCCACAGCTGTATGACATTGATTTGCGAAAAGACTACACGAAAGTAGAGGTTCCTGTATATTTCTTCCTTGGAAGGCATGATATCAATGCGCCTACAGCAGTGGCCGAAGACTATTATAAGTTACTGAATGCACCAAAGAAGGAGCTGGTTTGGTTTGAACATTCCGGCCATAGTGTCTGGGTAAATGAACCGGATTTATTTGTTGCTGAGACACTACGAGTATTTGGACAAAAATAGTATCTTTCTAGAAGAAGTAAGACGTTTTAACAGAGAAGAACAGACGGAAAAGGAGGTGCGGCAATATGGAATTTACGTATAATCAGATTGTACATCTAAATGCAGAACTTGGAGAGAAAGGATTGGCATTCCATATCCATTTTAAAAATAGCAAAGTAGCAGGAATCGAAGGTTATGGTGCATGTGCTTGTGACGGAAAAGAGGAACTGCTTATTCAGACAATACGGGAGTTCTTCCGGAAAGAAGGGATGGAGATCGAGTTTACGGAAAATAGGTATATGTTTTCACCGGTTAACTAGTATTTCTTAGAGAGGTTCATCTAGAGTACGAAAAGGCATTTGCAAAATATAAAAGAAAATAGTTCCGTTGTTACATTTTTAAAATTATGCTAAAGTAAGAACAACACGAAAAAATGACAGCAAGATAGAATACTAGGAGATTGCATGGTAAGAAAGTTAGAATATAGTATCCAAGAAAAGGATAATGGTAAGAAAATAGGCTTATTTTTAAAAGAGAAGGGATATTCCACAACAATAATAAATTCATTAAAGAAGACGAGGTATGGAATTCAAAAGAATAAGGTACATGCATATGTAAATGAAGTGCTTCAAGTGGGAGATAACCTTAGAATCTGTATCGAGGAGCAAGGGGAACAAGAAAGCGCTGTTCCGCTTATATGTAACCTCGAGGTTTTGTATGAAGATGAAGATCTTCTAGTCGTAAGCAAGCCACACAATATGCCAATTCATCCGTCTATCAATAATTATCATAATACATTGGCCAATGCAGTGACCTACTATCTAAAACAAAAGGGAGAAAGCTGTGTATTTCGTTGTATCAATCGATTGGACCGAGATACGACAGGAGCCACGATTATCGCAAAGCATGCATTAAGTGCAAGTATTTTGTCAGACCAGGTAAAGGAACGAAATATCCATCGGACCTATGTAGCCTTGGTAGAAGGGCATACGAAAGAACAGGGAACCGTAGACCTTCCTATTGGACGAAAAGAAGGCAGCATTATTGAACGAATGGTAGATGTAGACAATGGAAAACGTGCAGTCACACATTATCATAGAATGGATGCCATTATGGTAAAGGATAAGAAGGTATCGTTAACCAAGTTAAAGCTGGAGACAGGACGAACTCATCAGATTCGTGTTCATATGTCTCATGTGGGGCATCCTCTTCTTGGCGATTTTCTTTATAATGAAGAATGCAGGCTGATGGAACGTCAGGCACTACATTCTGCCGAACTTGAGTTTATACATCCAATCAGTGGCGTGGCAATAAAGATTACTGCACCACTACCGGAAGATATGAAACAGGTATTAATGACAGGAATTGTTTTATAAATATAAGCGGTAGTTAATTTAATAACGGAAGCAGGAAGAAAAGTCACTTGTTAATGCAAGTGGCTTTTCTCAGCTTGTCGACAAAGTCTCCAAGCTTGGATGAAATCAGGATTTCATCCATTCCCTGAAGGAAACGATTAGTGCGAACACCTAGGGTTTTCAAACTTTCCTATAAGCGGTGCCTTGAAGTTCAGAGAAGTCTAAAAAAGTTTCCTAAGCCTAAAAAATAGGAAAATTACAGGAGGATTACACCTATGGAGAGAAACTTAACGGTAACACAATGGTTAAGCTTTGCATACTATGGAGTTAGAAAAAGAGTTTCTTTGTCCTAAAATATAAAGTGGAGCGATCAAAAAATGGGTGTTACCTTAAATCAAATAACAGTAGGAGAGCAGGCAATGATCAAGGAGCTTAAGTCCACTGGTGGCATGAGGAGAAGACTGCTTGATATTGGACTTGTGGAGAATACCAATATTCAATGTCTAGGGTGCAGCCCTAGTGGAGATCCGAAAGCATACTTGATTCGTGGAGCTGTAATTGCAATCCGTTCTGAGGACTGCAATAATATTTTAATAATAAAGTAATGGGAGGAGTTTATGGGATTAACCAATAGTGCGATGGGGATAAAGACGCTGGACTCAGATCTTAAAATTCATAAAGAGTCGGCAGAGGATATTGTAGTTGCGCTTGCCGGAAATCCAAATGTAGGAAAGAGTACAGTATTTAACAGTTTGACAGGCATGAATCAGCATACCGGAAACTGGCCTGGTAAGACGGTAGTCAATGCACAAGGCATATGCAAGAAAGAAACACAGTCTTATGTTTTGGTAGACATTCCTGGAACCTATTCACTATTAGCACATTCCACAGAAGAGGAAGTGGCACGTAATTTTATTTGCTTTGGAGAGCGGGATGCAGTAGTCGTTGTCTGTGATGCAACTTGTCTGGAACGTAATCTGAACCTAGTGCTTCAGACAATTGAAATTACAAATAAAGTAGTAGTCTGTGTCAATCTGCTTGATGAAGCAAAGCGAAAAAATATTAAGATTAATTTGCAGGAGTTATCGAAGCGATTAGGCGTTCCTGTTGTTGGAACAATTGCAAGAAAGAAAGCAACACTGGATAATCTGTTAAAAGAGATCAATACGGTCGTAGATATGAAAGAGGAGCAGAAGGCACTAAAAGTAACTTACCCAGAGATTATTGAAGAAGCAATTTCCATTATTGAACCGGTACTTCGCGATAAGGTTCGTGGTAAATTAGACAGTCGCTGGCTTAGCCTTCAATTATTGGATAAGGATGATACCTTATATGATGAGATCGAGAAATATTTGGGAGAAGGATTTCTTGAGACTGCAGAAATTGTGGAAGCTGTAAAATGTGCAAAGGTAATTTTAAATAAAAATGAGATTACTTCCGATCGCTTAAAGGATCTTGTTGTATCTAGTTTAGTCGTTACCTCTGAAAAGGTCTGTAAAGGTGTAGTAGTAGCTCATCAAGATATTTACCAGAGTAAAGACCAAAAGATTGACCGTGTCCTTACAAGCAAATGGTTTGGCTATCCGTTAATGTTGCTTTTGCTTACCGGGGTATTTTGGATAACGATTACAGGAGCCAATTATCCTTCCCAGGTAATATCCGATGGACTATTTTGGTTCCAGGATCGGCTAACTGATTTCTTTACGTATATAAATGCACCTGATTGGCTGCATGGTGCATTGGTACTAGGAATATATCGTGTTCTGGCATGGGTAGTATCCGTTATGCTGCCACCAATGGCAATCTTCTTCCCGTTATTTACATTATTAGAAGATGCAGGATATCTTCCACGTGTCGCTTATAACCTGGATAAACCATTTAAATGCTGTTGTGCTTGTGGAAAGCAGGCATTGACCATGTGCATGGGGTTTGGATGTAATGCTGCCGGGATTATTGGCTGCCGTATTATTGACTCTCCAAGAGAGCGTTTATTAGCAATTTTAACGAATAATTTTGTACCATGTAATGGACGTTTCCCAACACTTATTGCAATTCTTACTATGTTTTTCGTTGGCGTAGCAGGAGGAGGATTTTCCTCCATCCTATCAGCACTTTTATTGACAGCCGTGATTGGATTTGGAATTATGATGACATTTATATCGACTAAGATCTTGTCAAAGACGGTTTTAAAAGGAGTGCCATCCTCTTATACCTTGGAATTACCTCCATATCGTAGACCACAAATTGGAAAGGTTATCGTAAGGTCTATCTTTGACCGTACACTATTTGTATTAGGCAGGGCTGTAGTAGTAGCAATACCTGCAGGCTTGGTAATCTGGATTATGGCAAACATAATGATCGGAGATGTAAGCGTATTAAACCACTGTGCTAATTTCCTAGACCCATTTGCGAAATTCCTTGGCTTAGATGGTGTAATCTTACTTGCATTTATACTTGGATTCCCAGCAAATGAAATCGTTGTTCCAATTATAATTATGGCATATATGGCCCAAGGAAGCATCTTAGAGCTAGACAGCTTGGCTCAAATGAAAGCATTATTTGTAGAGCATGGCTGGACTTGGATTACGGCAATCAGCGTGATGCTATTTTCATTAATGCACTGGCCTTGCTCGACAACCATGTTAACGATAAAAAAAGAAACCGGCAGTTACAAATGGACAGCTTTGGCATTTGTATTACCGACAGTCTTTGGCTTGGTCATTTGTGCACTCTTTTCCAATATCGCGAAATTGTTCTTATAACTGTTTTAATATAGACAGCAATATAGTATTGGCCGTGAACTTAAAGAAATGCTCTAAGTTCACGGCTTTCTTAATACATATTTAGTAAGACTTTACAAAAAGTTTCTATTTCCTTTCAAAAAAGGAAAACAAATGTCGCTATGTATCGAAATAAGTACATTATAGGGTTTGTGTATTAGTCAAATGTCGATTATAATAGACATGTTATTTTATTCACAAACTTAGAAAGGTATTATGAAATATGGAAAAGATGTACTTTACGCAAAGTGAAATCGTAGATAATACGATTCATGATTATGCAAAAAAAGCAAATTACAATGTAGTGAAAATGGCTTTATACGGATTGATGGCAGGTATGTTTATTGCAATTGGGGCGCAAGGAAGCTTAGTGTCAATACATAACATTTCTGATCCAGGCATCGCTAAGACAGTAGCAGGCGTTGTATTCCCAATTGGATTAATGTTAATTGTATTAATAGGCGGTCAATTATTTACAGGAAACTGCTTGCTGTTTATGAGTGCTTGGGATAAACAAATTTCATGGGCAAAAGTAGCGAAGAACTTAGCAATCATCTGGGTTACCAACTTACTTGGTGCAATCTTTATCGCTGCAATGTGCTATTTCTCTGGTCAATATGACTTTAACCATGGCGCATTAGGTGCTTATACGATTAAAAATGCAGTAGCAAAAGCAAATACAGTGCCATACCAAGGCTTTTTATCCGGTATCCTTTGTAACATCACAGTATGTGGAGCCATCTTAATGGCTGGAAGTGCAAAAGATGTAGCTGGTAAAATTCTTGGCATATTCTTCACAATCTTTGTATTCGTTATCTCCGGCTTTGAACACTGTATTGCTAACGCATATTATTTACCAGCAGGCTTATTTGCAAAAATGAATTCCGAATACGTAGATCTTGCGAAAGAAACGTATCATTTAACAGCAGAACAAATTGATTCCTTATCCGTTTCCAATGCGTTCCTTCATAACTTGTTCCCTGTGACTATCGGTAATATTATCGGTGGGGGGATTATTGTTGGTGGACTTATGTTCCTTTGCCATAAAAATAAGAAATTAAGCTAGAGAGTTTTCTAGAATATAAAAAAGCAGTTCGTATTTGAGACGAACTGCT
>JAUNRX010000240.1 GCA_030539495.1 bacterium
TTATAAATCTCTTTATCTCGAGAAATAATTCTAAATTATAACGATATGTGTTATTTCCGGCTGTTCTACCATAACGTTCACTAAAAAACATAAAATAAAATAAAACACCCATATAAATTACAAATAAAAATCGTAACACATTTCTTGTTCGTTGCTTCCTTTTATTAGTCAATTATTTTCACTCCAATATATAAATGTGCACTCTTTTTTAATCTTACCACAATTCAGTCGTAATTCAACTAGAAAAGGGAAATGAGCCAGTAAAAGTTCACTGGTACATTTCCCTTTTTCTTACATATTGAAGTGTCTATAATAGGTGTTTCTTATTTACGTTGTTCAATACCCATTGCCTCTAATGCATTCACGATTTTTTCCATTACTGGAGTTACGTCTTTATCTTCAAGCGTACGGTCTTTTGCCTTGAAGCTGATAGAGTAAGCTACTGATTTATAACCTTCTGCAATCTGGCTTCCTTCGTAGATATCGAATAAGTGATAGCTTTCAAGAAGATTTCCACCGTTTTTACGAATTACAGCTTCGATTTCCCCAACCATAACCTCTTTCTTCATCATTAAACTGATGTCACGAGTTACTGTAGGGAATTTAGCTACGCCTTCGTATTTCACGTCGAATGTTGCACGTTCTACTACTTCTGGCATGTCGATTACTGCAACGTTTACACGTTCTTTGATTGCATAGTTTTGTTGAACGATTGGATGGATTTCTCCAAGGTAACCGATGACAACGCCATCATAGATGATTTCTGCCTGACGGCCTGGGTGTAAGAAGTTCTTACCTGCTTTTGGATTGTAAGTTACTAACTTCTTAAGTCCGCATTTTTCAAGGAATTCTTCTACAACACCTTTCATTGTGAAGAAATCACCTTCTCCGTACATACCTAAGGAGAATTGAGTTCTTTCATCTGGTAATTCCGTTACAGGAAGTGCCTTTGGAAGGTAGATGTTTGCGATTTCGTATAAACGAACGTTTTTATTACGGTGATTGAAGTTTGTTGATAAAGAAGAAAGCATTCCGTTAAGAGGTAATGTTCTCATAATGGAGTAATCTTCACCAAGTGGATTCGTGATTGTTACTGTTTCTCTTAATTTATCATCTGCATCAAGTAATAATTTATCGAATACTTTAGGACTTTCGAAAGAGTAGTTCATGCTTTCGTTGAAGCCAAATTGTTCTGCAACATCACGAGCGATGTTTTCAATTCTTAATTTGAAGGAAATCTTACCTGCAGTTGCTTCGCCAGTTGGAAGGCTTACTGGAATTTTGTCGTATCCGTAGAAACGAGCAACTTCTTCTGCAAGGTCAGCCATACATTCAAGATCTTGTCTCCAAGATGGTACAACTACTTGTTTCTTTTCTGCATCATAATCAAGATCGATCATTTTGAAGTAAGAAAGCATAGTTTCTTCAGAAAGATCAGTTCCTAATAATTGATTGATTTTGTTAGGACAGAAGTCTACGTATTTTGGTCCGCGTACTTCTGGATAAACGTCAACCATTCCGCCAACAACTTCACCAACGCCTAATTCTTCGATTAATTGGCAAGCTCTGTTGATTGCTTCTAATGCTGTATTTGGATCAAGTCCTTTTTCAAATTTCGCTTGAGCATCTGTTCTCATACCAAGTTTTTTACCTGTATGACGGATGTTTGTACCATCGAAACAAGCTGCTTCAAATAATACAGTCTTAACGTCATCAGTGATCATTGAGTTTTCGCCACCCATGATACCTGCAACGCCGATTGCTTTTTGTTCATCACAGATCATTAACATAGAAGAGTCTACGTCTCTTTCTTGTCCGTCAAGAGTTGTGAATTTTTCTCCGTCATTTGCACGACGAACGATGATCTTGTTGCCTGCTACTGTATCTAAATCGTAAGCATGCATTGGTTGGCCCATTTCTTCCATTACATAGTTAGTGATATCCACTAAGTTATTGATTGGACGGATACCAGCGTTTGCTAATCTTCTTTGCATCCATTCTGGAGATGGTCCCATTTTGATGTTCTTTACAACTCTTGCGATGTAACGGCTGCAAAGGTCATTTGCTAATACGTCTACGCTGATGTAGTCGCTTGCATTTTCATTGTTTCCAGTTTCTTTGATTACTGGAGGAACGAATGATTTTCTGAATGTTGCAGCTGCTTCTCTTGCAATACCAACAACACCGAAACAATCTACACGGTTAGATGTGATTTCATATTCTACTACTGTGTCTCTAAGACCAAGTACTTCTGCTGCATCAGAACCGATTTTAGCATCTTTGTATGCTTCGTTATCGCTAAGGATGTAGATACCGTCTACTGCATCTGGGTAAAAATCGCTGTTTGAACCAAGTTCAACGATAGAACACATCATACCGAATGATGGTACTCCTCTTAATTTACCTTTTTTAATTTTAACGCCGCCTGGAACCTTTTCTCCGTCGTGGTTTGTAGCAACACGTCCGCCATCAAGTACGACTGGAACTAATTGTCCTT
>JAUNRX010000095.1:0-2539 GCA_030539495.1 bacterium
ATAAAAAAAAGGCGTCCTAGAGCTATACTCTAGAACGCCGTTGTTCTTAGACGTAATTATATTACCGTCAGCTAATAATAGCAAGTTTTTTTATCAATAATGTTAATTTTGTAAACTTATTTGCTATTTATTTCTTGTTTTATTAATTGACGCTTATCCGTCCTTTATTATATTAATTTCAAGGCATTCAAACTTAATTTTATTACGCCAACAATCAAATATCTTTCTATCATTATTCAACTATTCTCTAAGAAAGTGGAACGTCATAACATATATTTTTACCCTCTCCATTCTCTATGGAATTGATAAACCATCCATCCTCTCCTAATATCATCCATATCTCACCGTCATTAAGATACATTCCGATATACGTATAATTTATTTCATTTTCCATCCAATCCTTTAGCTTCATTTTGAAGTTATCGGTAATGATTACATCATAATACTTAATAAATTCATCTGCATCTTTAATGTCAATGATCTGATCGTCCATCTGCAGCTTCCGTGGATAAGGAAACAACCCTGCTACTTCCTCTTTTTGATCCTTTAATACCGCCATGTAAAAGTCATTTAAATATGTCCTTGCCTCCTCGGCGGAACAATCTACTATCTTCTCAAAGCTTATATCGCCGCCTGCAAACTCTATTGGTCGCTCTAAGAGTCTTGCCTCATGCTTAACTGCTTCCACGGTTTCTTTCGGTAATGTTCCAAAGAATATAAGCAGTATTACGGTAGCGATCATAGTGACCACCTTAATGCTATAATTTTTCTTCTTTCTCTTACTGATATGCCTAATTCGTTTCTCTGTATTGGTTTCCCCAAATGCCATTGCCAGATTCATTCGGCTGCTCTTTATGGAATGGAGTAATAAGATCTTCGCATATTCTTTTCGTTCTGTATTGGTTGCCGTCTGCAGTACTGTCTCATCACAAAACATTTCCATATCCTGATTTACTATATGCATTCCGTACCAAACCACAGGATTCCACCAATGCAGACACACCGCCAATGTGCCTAACATCCTAATCCAAGCATCCTTATGTCGTATATGGGTTTCCTCATGTTGAACAATATAATCACGTTCTTTCTCCTGCATTCCATAAGGTAAATAAATCTTAGGATGGACCAATCCAAATACAAAAGGAGAACAAATTCGATCGCTCAGCCAAATATTATCTTTCTCTCTGATTGCCGTCTGAAGTTTTCTCTTCATTCCCCAATATTGAAGCAAGAAATAGCCCCCTATGCCCAATGTCCCCAGTAACCAGACTATTTTCATTTTATCTATAAAAGGAGTTCCAGTAAGGCGTTCTTCGTCTGTATGTACTACAGCCTCTGACAGTACTTGACCGTTCTCCTCTTTTACATTCTTCATAGAATTCTCTCTGTTTACACTAACTTTCGTTACTGTATTTTGGACATAAGAATGCATCTTTATATTTGAAGTTATAAAGATCGGACACACTAGTCGGATCATAACCAAGATCCATAAGGCATAACAATAAATTTTAGAATATTTTTTTAGTAAATGACGTATTCCCAGTACGATTATGATTAAACTGGTTGCATATGCACTCATTAGCCATATTCTTTCTACCATAACGATGCCCCTTTCTCCATAGATGCCTGCCTAACTATAGGCATTACTCTTCATAACTCTCTTCTATGATCTGTTGTATCTTTTTTACATCATTTTTTGTCAGCTTTTTGTCTTGTAAAAATGCTGCAAAGAATGCAGGAATATTTCCCTTATATCTTGTCTCATATAATTCATTACTTTGCATTCGATCTACTTCTTCTTTTTCCACCAATGCTCTAACGATGGTATCCTTGTTTTCAATGATACCTTTCGCAATTAATTTCTTAATCACTGTATAGGTCGTGGATTTTTTCCAGCCAAGCTGCTCATTACATAGTTTAACAAGCTCAGAACTTTTGACTGGCTGCTCTTCCCACAAGATACACAAAAATCGATATTCACTTTCAAAAACTTTTTCCATTATAAAAACTCCTCTTTTTGTTATTTACGAACTGCAGTAAATAATGCTCCATCTTGGTAAATAGCAATTGTATTGTTATCTATCACATAGAATATTCTGCCTATCTCATCAGCATTGGTAATCTCTACCGCGGTAATCTGATCTGCTTTACGCCCTAACTCTTTGAATGTTGTAAATTCTTTGAAATCCTCTTCAAATTTTTCTTTTGTTTCAACACTTTCCTTATAGTTCGGTGCTTTTACTGTACTTTGAATCCCTTTGAAGCTATCTTTTCCAAATTCAATGGTTTTTCCTACTACAGCCTCTGCCTCCTCATTGAACATGGCCGAGATTCTTGCCATCTTAAAGCTCGTAATCTTAAAACTTCCATAATATGATTTTTGTGCTTGTTCCGGTTTTTTAGTTGCTTTTGGCTTTTCAGTTGCTTTCTTTGTCACCTTCGGCTCTTCTGCTTCTGTTTTTACCATCTTACTTGTATAGATCCCAGTGCCTTTTTTAGCTGTGGACATCTTTAACTTAACAAAGAATTGAACGTCACG
>JAUNRX010000095.1:2549-13758 GCA_030539495.1 bacterium
GTTGCTTTTGGCTTCTCTGTTGCTTTTTGCTTTTAATTACTCTTTGGATTTTCTTTAATCTTTGGCTTTTCTGTTGCTTTTTGTGTTGCCTCCGGTGCCACGTCAGAGATTGGTCTTTTTGTAGCCTTTGTGCTTTCTACTGTATTTTCTGCTGTTTTGTCTGTTTCTGCTGCCATTTCTTTTACTGCTTCTGTATGTATTGGTGCTACGGTACTATTAGTAGTTGCTGTTGCTACTATCTTATTATCTGAAACACTACTTTGACAGCCTGTAATTCCTAAGGCTCCAATCACTAACATTGTACACATTACTTTTCTCATATCGTTCCTCCTAGAGTTCACTCTGTAATTTATGCGGTTAGTCTATCAGAGTAGACCACTTATTGCAACGCTGATTCTACATGTTTTTATGTTTTTTATACTTTTCCGATAAATATGTTGTCGATTAATACTATTTCAAAGCTTCTTATTCAGTTTTCTCTTGTCAAAATATTATTTTATGTCGATAATACTACTAGATGGTTACATACACATAAAGGAGAATACACAAATGGATACCATTCAAAAATCACAATCCCGTTTGCAGTCCAACACTAACATGCAGGCGGCAAGATCATTAATCAAGAAAGCCAATGCAAGCAACCAGCCAATTTCACTTGCCAAAAATGAAATTATCCGTGGACTGGTGACCGACTTACGCCCAGGATTCGTTAAGCTAAAGCTGGCCAACCGCCAGACCGTCATTGCTGAATTAGAAGGTACCAACGAAGTCTCCATCGGTGACGTCGCTGCATTTAAGATAACAGAAAATAATGGATCCAAAATGATCCTTAAAAAATTAAATACCAATGTATCCGCAGAGGATCAGGCCATTACAAAAGCCTTAGAAGAAGCCGAACTTCCAATCAATGAGATTAACCATCAGGTCGTGAAAGAACTTCTCTATCACAAGCTTCCTATTAACAAAGAAATGATCAATCAAATTCTAGTAAAGGGCGAACAGTATCCCAATGCTGACATCGATACCATCGTCTATTTAATAAAAAATGGAGTTAACTTGGAAGAGGACTATCTTGCAAAGTTTGATGAATATAAACAGTTCAGTCATCATCTGATGTCACATATTGATGAAATCGGCTCCGAGCTTGATATTCTAATCAAAAGTGCAGCCATAAGAGAAAATGCAACTACTTTTTTATCTTTAGTAACTGCTGTTTTCGACTTATTAGACATTACACCTGCAGAGTTATTAACTGAAGAACTGCCTGAGGATGGTACTGAACTTGCACCGGATTTGATGGAAGAGAACTCCGATGAAGTCTTAGAGGACAATGCCTCCTTTACTAACATGAAAGAAAGCACCGGAAACGATCTGCCTATTTCGTTATCCGGCCGAGAACAAAAGCAATTACTGAAACTGCTTTCCTCATTAGACCTTGGCGAAGACTATATTGCCTCCATCCAAGATGGTACCGCTTCCCTTCGTGAAACAGTGCAACATTTATCCGAGGCAATTACAACGGTAAGTACCACTGCTCCAGAAGAGCTGGCACAATTTCGAACTCCGCTGGTCTTTGACTTATTAGATCAGTTCCATCAGTTCCAGATGGAAAATGAAGAACTGGCAAGCCTGCTTAATACGACAGAGCGAAAAGAATTGCTCGATGCCATGGCAGACCTTCCACTAAGCATAAAGGATGCTGCATTAATCAGTAATGGAGAAATGACGCAGGGAGAGTTTTGTTCCTTACTTGCCGCTTTTGCCACTCCAGAATATGATCAGAGCTTACGCTCTATTTTAGGAAAGCATAGTCTTACAAAGATTCTTGGCAAAGCCATGGAGAATATTTTCACCGTGACACCCCAGCAGCTTTCTGAAGATCCGGACAGTATTACCAAGTTGTATAACTCCTTAGCTGATAAGATGGAGGACTTAGCCAAGATTACCTCTGCGACTGCCAATGAGCTAAATAATCCTCATCTAAGCGAAAAGATGAATGGCTTAAAGCAAAATCTGGACTTTATGCAGGACTTTAACAAACTATTTACGTATATCCAGCTGCCCGTAAAATTAAAAGAACAGGTGACTCACGGCGACCTCTATGTCTATACCAATAAGAAAAAGCTTGCCAGTGGAACAAAAGATATTTCTGTGCTGCTTCATCTTGATATGGATCATTTGGGACCACTTGATATCCACCTTTCCCTTACCGCTCAAAATGTGCATACCAAATTTTATGTACAGGATAAGGAGACTCGTGCTTTACTTCAAAAAAACAGTGGGAACCTTCGTACTGTTTTAGCGGAAAAAGGCTTTTCCATTAGCACCGAGTTTTATGAGCAGCAAAAAGAAGTTAATATCATTAAAGATATTGTGGATCAGGAAGCTAAAAGTGCACCGATCAAAAGATATTCGTTCGATATCCGCGCTTAAGCGCGGAGTTGAACGAGTGAAAGATTCGTTGGCTGGTTGCTGGCTTTGATCATGCTGATAGTCTTGGCGACCTGCTTCCATCATTTTATAATTCCAACCTTTTTTAACAGGAATTGGGCATTGGTCGTTTTCGACCTGCCATACTTTAACTTATAATCAAATCGGATTTCTCCATTTACATACTGCTCATGAAAACTTACATTTCTAATATTGTTATAGAATTTCTCCAAGTTACACACATCCAAATCGTGGGTCGTAATCATTCCCACTACATTTGCTTTTGAAAGTTCTTCTAGTACTCCCTCTGCACCTTTTAGCCTGTCTATCGAATTAGTGCCTCGAAAGATCTCATCAATTAAAAACAATGTACGCTTATCCTTATGTGCCTGATCTACAATCTTTTTAATCCGCAATAATTCTGCATAAAAGGTAGAGATACCTTCCTTTACATCATCGGCTACACGCATAGACGTAATCACCTTTAACTTAGAAAATACCATGCCCCTAGCACAGACAAAGCTTCCGGCTTGGGCCAGTATAAGATTAATTCCTACCGTTCTCATAAAGGTCGTCTTGCCTGACATATTAGAGCCTGAAATAATATAAATCGAGTCCTCTAAGGAGAAATCATTGCAGACACGTTTTTCCTCCTCAATCAGCGGATGTCCCAGCCCCTTGGCCGAGAAACTTCTTTTCTGCTCCACATATTCTGGCAGACTAACCGTTCTGCATACCCTTGGAAGATTAGAAAAACTCATAATACTCTCTAGCTCTCCAAGCTCCTGAAACCACTCTTCCATCTTCTTAGAATACTGCTGCTTCCATGCATCTAGGGCAATTGCATTTCTTATATTCCATAAGGCAAATCCATTTAGTAAAAAGGCGGCAATTAAATTATGAGACTGGTTAATCTTCTCTACCAACTTGAATAGTTCTTTAAATGCCTGACGTGCCTCTGTTAATTCCTGTTTGATTTGCACTAGCCTTGATGCATAAAACTCCATTTTGCTTAGTTCATTTAATAGTTCATTGTAACAAAGAAAGTTTTTTGGTAATGTATTTAGGACACCAATATATGCCTTTACAAAGCTCCTGCATAACATCGTTACTAAAAGCTGCAGTCCCACTAACACCAAAGCCGCCCGCAGACTTACCGTATCAAAAAAAAGAAGTGCGAGTAAGAGCAGACTGACTGTGGGGATCCAAATTACTCTTACCAGCCCTTGCAGTAGTCGATTGGGTAGAAAATGCCTTGGGTTTTGTATCTCCTTTATAAACTGGGTTACTTTCTGGTTTCTGCCTATCTTTGAAAATAAATATTCTATCCTGCTTGTCCAATCATATTGTTTACTAAGCTCTAAGATTGCCTGCTGACGTTCCTTTAATTCTTTTTTTCTATACTGTGCATATAGCAGATCGTTAGCAAATCGTCTCCTTCCATAATCCGTCTGGGTGCTATTTAAATACTGAAATAAGGAATGGGTACCGACCACATCCAAATCCATTGCATAGGGATGGTTATGATCTATAAATTCTTCTCCGATATCTTTAAATTTGGTCCATTCTCCATTCATTCGCTTTTCATTTCGCTGATTAATATCAATCATGGCTTTCTCGAAGCGGATACGCTCCTTTATCTTTTCATGAAACTTACAGACGATTATGAAGACTATGATTTCTCCTAAAAGAAGTACTGCCATACTTCCCAGTACTTTTCTGGAATACACATTATATATGCCATAAATCATCAGTATGACCCATGGAAGTTTGAAGATTCCTAGATAATTATCTCGCCTACTATATTCTTCTACTACCTTCTTTCGTCTTCTGCTATTCTCTTCAAAGTCAATCTTCATATCCTTCCTCCTTAACTTTGGCCTTGGCAGCTGTCCGAATGCAAGTAGACTGCTGCCAAGAAGCTTTCCTATTTCTTTTCTACATAGTTAACTAAAGGCATAATAAATTTCTTGGAGGAATTATCAAAAGACTTTCCAAGGTCTTGTGCTCCTACCTTTCCATCCTTTTTATTCTTCCATTTCATCATCACAGCAAATCCTTTCATCATAAGCTTATCTGCAACCCCCATCTTCTCATAGTTTAGACCGGACTGCATATAAAAATGAGGAATGTCCTGAAGCTGCTTTTCGGGAATACTTTTCTTCCAGATATCATTAATATGTTCTTCCATGGCCACAGGAGTGGAACCTGTCGCAAATATAATTAGATCCTTATTCTCCTTCTTACCTGCTAGTGCCTTCATTTTATTCCAGCCACGTACTTTCTCTACCCGTATGTAGCTTCCAAATATAATACAGTCATAGGCTGTAAGCTTCTCCTTTGTTGCATCTTTCAGCTTCATAATATCACAATGAAGCTTCTCCAGTATCCACATTGCATACTTCTTGGTAAATCCGGTCTTAGACTGATATACGATTATGCATTTCATAATCTTACCTCCCTACTATGTATAATTACGTGACGAAGGGCGGAATCATTCTGAAAGTTCCTCGTATGCATTAAAAAAAGGCTCCATCCTGATATGGATGAAGCCTTAGACTGTTGACAAATAAGCTCTTACCCTTACTCCAACGTACTACTTATTATAAAACCTTATCTGCTTCTGTTATGTTACGTAACACTCTGCATGGATTTCCTGCTGCCACAACTCCTGCCGGAATATCCTTCGTTACTACAGATCCGGCACCAATCATACTGCCCTCTCCAATGGTAACTCCGCCAACAACCGTACAGTTTGCACCAATCCAAACATTCTTTTCGATGGTAATTGGCTTAGATACGACAAATCCTTGATTTCTTTCTTCCGGAATTAATGGATGTCCGGCACATGCAAGACAAGTTCCCGGTCCGATAAATGCATTTGCTCCAATTCGGATTGGAGAAGTATCTAACATGACACAGTTATAATTTACTACGATTAAGCCTTCTATATATATATTAAATCCAAAATCACAACGGAAGTTTGGTTCAATAAATGCAAGCGGGCTGCATTCGCCAAATAATTCTTTTAAGATGCTTTGTCGCTTTTCCCCTTCGTCTGGTCTTGTTAAATTATATTCGTAGGTTAACGTCTTTGCCTTTTGCTGTAATTCTCGTATTTCTTGATCCAATGCGCAATACAGATGGCCATTTAACATTTTCTCTTTTTCTGTCATTCTTAACTGTCCTCATTTCTATTTGGTACTCTACGTTTCATTATACCCTAAAGAATGAATTTCTTTCAATGCTTCTTTCCTGCAATTCTTTTTGTTACAGCTTATATTCCTTTGTGATAACAAGAAGTTCGTCAGATTTTTCTTTTAATGTACGAGAGATATCATTTATCTGTTTTACAATCTCAATCTCCTCTTTCACGGACTGTTCCATATTCTTAGTAATTAATTGATACTCTTTTGCTTCCTGCTTGATATAATCAATAGATTCGCTGGAACGATCTTTTAATCCCATGACTATTTGAACTTCCTGGTTGGTCTGCTCTAATAACTCAAACATTTCAAACATACCATTCTCTGTCTGCTTAAATGCACCACCAATCGTATTGGATACCTCTTTTAGCGAATCTGTGCTATCTACCAGCTGATTAACCCCTTGAGACATATGTTGAATATCATGAATTAATCCCTCGATCATCTTCTTAATTTCAACTGCGGATGCCTGTGTATCGTCTGCAAGTCCTTTAATCTCTTCTGCTACCACAACAAAGCCTTTACCTGCCTGCCCTGCACGTGCCGCTTCGATAGATGCATTTAAGGAGAGTAAATTGGTCTTCTTTGTAATATCGGAAATAACATCTACAATCTGTTCAATTGCTTTTGACTGTGCAATTAACACTTCCATGTTGCAGTTTACATTGTTGGTAATTTCCTCATTGAACTTAAATGTCTCATCCAAACGGTCAATTGATTTACTACATTCCGTATTTCTATCTTTTGTACTGGTTGTAAGCTCATTCATCTTTTCCAAGTTACCAATGATCAAATCCAACTGGCTGTTTAATCGTGCAAATGCTTCTCCACTCTTTTGTGTTTCTAGCATCTGCTTTTCTACGCCATTATTTAAATCTTCTACCCCATCAAAAATCACCTTGGAATCCTGCATTGATTGTTCTGCCGTGTCAAATAGTAGTTCACTTACCTTGGATACTTGCATACCAATAGATGACATAGTGATTACGCCTTCTTTTAATGATTTTCTCATTTCATAGATGAGCTCAACCATTTCCCCGATTTCATCCTGGCTTACACAGTCTGCCCCCTCATTTCCTACTTCTGTAAAATCAAGTTTCGTTGTTGCTTTTACCACTTCATGCAATTTTTTAACCGGATTAATAATCATCTTCTTCAATCCATAATATAATAATGCAAGCTCTAAACTGCTGATAATTAGTAAGATAATTACCATAACTGCAATACTTTTCGTTACTAATTTTAAAATATCATCAACACGAATATCTGTACCAATACTTGCGATAAGCTTATTATTCTCATCTAGAATTGGTATTTCAACCGTCATATAATGTTCATTTTTGTCAATTTCATAAATATCAGATACAAGCGTCTCTCCACCTAGCAACTCCTGATAAGAATTCATCTTATCCTCAGTTCCTAATGCATAAAAGTTCTCGTCCTCTGGATCCAATGCATCGATTAAATAATAGCATTGCTTTCCGTCCTCAGAGTAACTCTCAATGTATAAATAGGTCATTGTGTCATCATTTTGAATGCGTTGAAGCGTGCTATTGATTCCTTTAAATGCAGCACTTTCCATTGATTGTTCCTCTAGTACGCTCTTCAGATCTTCCTGATCAATTGCTGCAAGAACGATTTCTAATGAATGTCGATTGCTTATTGCTAATTGTTCTAGATTGGAATCCCTTAATGCCTTTCCATATACAAGAGCAATAATGCTATTCAGTAATAAAATTACTATTGTACTTAAAAATAGTACTTTAACACTTAATTTCTTCCTCATTTATATGTCCACCTTTATTTCTCATTACTATATATATCGGTCTATTCAGTAGTATCAATTATATCTTTTTATCATTTTATAAAGAAAGGCAGAGACTATTTTTACATAGCCTCTGCCTTCTGATTTATCAATTCTATTTACCAAGGACGCTCTTTAAGATTGTAAAGATATCGGTAATTACTTGAACATTTGATTTCATATTCTCTTTTGTTACAATTAATTCTGCTGTAACGTCTGTTACTACTTCCGATACGTCTTTTATGTTCTCACTGATGTGATTACAATTTTCAACTACCTTTGGCATTCGTTTTATGGAGTCATTTAAAGAACCTTTATTGGTCTCTACTAACTCACTTGTATTCTTTAAAAGCTTATTTAGATTTCTTAGCGCCGCAATCAGATATCCTAATGCAACACATGCTAAAATCGCTACTATTACATAAATGATCTTTAAATCTATATACACATTAAGCCTCTACTTCTTCAGCTTCTTCTAACTCAACTTCTACTTCTACTTCTTCAAGTTCAACTTCTTGTTCTGCTTTTCTGCTGTTTAAGTATTCTTTGATCTTAGCTTGAGATTCGTTTACTTTGCTTTTCGTTGTTTTAATGTTATCGCTTAATTTTACTTTTGCGTCTGCAATGCTTTCTTTTGCATCTGCAATTGTTTCTTTTCCTGATTTAGGAGCAACAAGTACACCTGCAACTGTTCCTACTAATGTTCCTAATGCTACACCGGAAGTTGCGATTGCAATTTTCTTATTTCTTTCTTGTTTGATTTTTTGATTCTTTTTCGCTTCAATCTTTTGTAATAAATTCATCTTAAGTCCCTCGTAATTTCTCTTTATAATGATTGTATCGTCTAAATCTTTCATGCTTGCTTTTCCTTTCTATAAAAGGGGCAGAATGGCATCCAGACTCCCGGAAAGTTTTCCCTATATTTCCCTTTCCTTAACTTTACGCCTACATGTTGATTTATCGTATTATCTAAATTATAATCAAGAGAATATATTAATCAATTACCACTTTAGTAAAATTGTGGCGTTTTAAGGGGGCGCATGCAATGAGACCTGCAAATAGAAACAATCTTAGGGCAGAAATGACCAAAGAAAGGATACGGGAAACCTTTCGGTTAATGATCCTTGAGATGGATTATAACAATATTACGATTACCGAACTTGCCACTCGAGTCGGTATTCATCGAAAAACATTTTATTTACATTATGAATGTATTGATTCTTTATTTCTAGAATTAGAGGACACGATTATTGAACGTGCAAATACTATGATGGTCAAGGGAATGGAACAGTTTGATACCATAAACTTTGAGACGGCCAAACATTATCTAATCACCTTAATTGAAACCGATAGTTTACTATATAAACGCCTATTCTTTAATGAGAGTTATCAAATTATCTGTAGTCACATCTATGATCGAATTATTCAGCTCATGACTCCGCATATTAAGCAAAACTTATCCCTCGCTGAAGAAGAGGCCATTATCGTTACTAACTTTATTATCACTGGTTACTTTGAAGTGATACGTAACTGTCAGAAAAATTATATGAGTATATCGGAAGAAAAGCTAAACCGTATGCTTTTATCATTAATCAATACCGGCATAAGAAATATTTAAAAATACCACCGTCAGTAATATGATGGTGGTATTTTGCTTCCCTTAAACAGCTCGTCGCTGTAAATACTCTTTTATTTCTTTCCTATTTGAAAAACAAAGCACAAGCGGAGGATTAAAAACGGTTGTAAAGTGTTCATTTCCTCCTTTATCAGAAAGTAAAATCTGTGGCTCTATCTCATAATAATCATAGTGACTCTCTAATTCTAATAATCTGTTCTCCTTCGACCCTTTTATATTCATTTTAAATTCAACCTGACTGCCACTGGAAGCCCTAGTTGGCTCCAACCTATTGGTTATATCCATTACTTCGCAAGTGAGTGATAGAGATTCTATTAAATCTGCTTTCTTAAGCGTTTCCTTTGTCGAATCTGAAAATCCTTTAATCTCTAGTTCCTGCCTCGTTTCGTAAGTCTGCACTCGTTCTGACTCATACAGTGGTGTACAATCTACTGCTTCTAAAAGATGCTCGGACGATTCTCCACTATAAATACTGATCTGGCCGATATCAACGATCTGACTACTCGTATCCGAATAGTTCACATGAATTGTATCTATTTTGGCAACACTGGGTAAAACAGCATCCTTCTTTTGATCCCATTCCCAATATAAGCTAACGGTCATTACTTTATATATTCCATATCTCTCAGAAGTTTGATCTAATACCTCTACCTTTAGTCCCGGATAATTATCAAATGTTACAGTAACAACTTCCTTTTTATCATTGAAATTTGTGATATAGATCAATTCCGTGATACAAGTTTCTTGAATAGAATCTGCTACTGTCGGTAAATAATGTTCCATTAGATATCTATAATAAACCGGCTGCTTTAATAGCCTTTTATGTACTACCCCTGTTACAGTTCCAATTCCAACTAGAATTAGTACAAGTAGCAAAATTCTATTCTTTTTTGCTATAATTTTTTTCATTTGTGGTTACTCCTGTTTTTTATTCTCCTATTTGGGATGCTGTTTCTTGACAGGGCAAGGGCGGTCACTCTCCCTTGCCTTTATTAATGCCAATACTCCACTTATATAGGATCCCATATGGGACTCTTTCTCAACTTATTTTATTCTTTTTTATTGTTAAACCATTCAATTGTTGCCTCTTTCATACCTTCTGGCAGCTTATTACTATACACTTCGTTATACAACCAGGCTAATGTTTTGCCATTTAAATATTTTTTCATTTCGTTTTCTGCTTCTAACATTACTACTTTAATTAAGCAAGGACATTTTGTATGTGTGTCTGGTAAATTATCTTTATCTAACAGTATATTATTTTGTCTTATTTCTGCGCACTGGAAAAATGATTCGCTTCCTTCTACTGCTTCAACAACATTCCAAAATGTTATCTCTTCAGCTTTACGTGCTAGCGTAAATCCTCCCTTTACTCCTGGTACAGATTTTACAATTCCATTTTTACTCAGTTTTGTATATATCTTAGACAAATAAGTTTCTGATATTCCTTGGAACGTTGCCAAATCTCTAATCCCAACTGATCTGCCTTCTTCTAACTCAACCATATATAATAAGCAATGTAATGCATATTCTACTCCAACCGAAAACTTCATTCTACTTACTCTCCTTATGCATTTTCTTATCTCCTATAATATCCTATTATTTTCTATCATTCAATAAATTACTACATCCAAAAATTCTCATTATTTATTTTATATATTTTTCTTGACCTACTCTTTCTTTTATCGTATATTAATTCCAGACAATATTTATCGCCGATATTAATTATCGTCATTCAAGGAGGAATATATAATGTTTACAGAAAAATTTTATGAAGTATTAAACCATGAAGGTGTAGTTTCAATCGTATCATGGGGAGTATCAGAACCACATGTCACTAATACATGGAATTCATATTTAGTTATAAAGGACAATGACAAAATTTTAATTCCGGCTGCCGGACTTCGTAGTACAGAAAATGATGTTAATGAAAACAACAAAGTAAAAGTCACATTAGGTAGTAAGAATGTTTTAGGCTTTAACGATTACCAAGGAACAGGTTTTCACCTTGAAGGAACTGCAAGATTTATTGAATCTGGTTCAGACTTTGATATGATGAAAGATAAATTCTCATTTTTAAATAGAGTTTTAGAAATAACAGTTACATCATTAAAACAATTACTTTAATCTTTA
>JAUNRX010000096.1 GCA_030539495.1 bacterium
GAACCACTTACTCCAGAGGATGTTGAAAATATCGTAAGACTTGAAAAGCCAGACGGTGCTGTAGTTCAGTTCGGTGGACAGACAGCAATCAAGTTAACAGAAAGCTTGTTAAAGATGGGAGTTAAGATCCTTGGAACAAGCGCTGAAAATGTAGATGCAGCAGAAGATAGAGAATTATTTGATGAAATCTTAGAAGAATGCTGCATCCCAAGACCACAAGGTAAGACAGTATTTACAACAGAAGAAGCATTAAAGGCAGCAAATGAATTAGGATATCCGGTACTTGTACGTCCATCCTATGTACTTGGCGGCCAGGGCATGCAGATTGCGATCAACGATCAAGATGTTGTAGAATTTATGAGCATCATCAACCGCACTGTGCAGGAACATCCAATCTTAGTAGATAAATACTTAATGGGCAAAGAAGTTGAAGTCGATGCCGTATGCGATGGCGAAGATATCTTAATCCCAGGAATTATGGAACATATTGAACGCGCAGGTATCCACTCTGGTGATAGTATCAGTGTATATCCAGCACAAACGATTTCTGCTAAGAGTAAACGAATTATTGAGGATTACACAAAGAAACTTGCAAGAAGCCTTCATGTAATCGGTCTGATCAATATCCAGTTTATCGTATTCGGAGAAGAAGTGTATGTAATCGAAGTAAATCCACGCTCCAGCCGTACCGTTCCATACATCAGTAAGGTAACAAGCATTCCAATCGTAGATCTTGCAAGCCGAGTAATCCTTGGTGAAAAGATCAAAGATATGGGATACGTTCCAGGCTTAGCACCAGAAAGCGATTATATCGCAGTGAAGATGCCAGTATTCTCCTTCGAGAAATTACGTGGAGCAGATATCAGCCTTGGACCAGAAATGAAATCCACAGGGGAATGTCTTGGCATCAGTAAAGACTTCCATGAAGCTCTTTACAAAGCATTCTTAGGCGCAGGCATTCAGTTGCCGAAACATAAGAAGATGATTATGACAGTAAAAGATGCAGATAAATTAGAAGCGGTTGAAGTCGGCAGAAGATTTAAAGCATTAGGTTATGACATCTTTGCAACAAGAAGTACAGCAAGAGTATTAAATGAAAATGGAGTGCTTGCATTCCCAGTAAATAAATTAGATCAGGAAGCACCAACCCTTATGGACTTATTATTAGAACATAAGATTGATTTAGTAATCGATACGCCAACAAATGGCCGTGATAAATCAAGAGACGGCTTCCTAATCCGAAGAGTATCCATTGAAACAGGTGTAACTTGCCTAACATCCTTAGACACAGCAAATGCCCTGCTAACAAGCTTAGAGTCCAAGAGTGATGAGGCCCTATCCCTAATCGATATCGCAACAATCTAATAACTATACAAAAAGGACTGCCCAATAAGGGGAGTCCTTTTTTGTCATAGAAACACAAAAAAGCGCCATCCATCCCTAAGTTCAGTGCTTGCGGTGGAGAGCAGATTAGAATATAATTAAAAATAAGAATCACATAAATTACATATGGGAGGTTTATGTAAATGAGACCGAGTAAAAAGAAAATTGTAGGGATTTTCTTAGTTATGTCTGGGATCATTTTTTCAGTAAGCTGCCAAGAATACAAAATTGAGAAAAAAGCGAATACGGCAGTTTTTATTGCGAAGGACAGCACCAAAGAAAATGGCTCAGACGAGTTTTATTTGTGGGAAAAGAGCAATGAAAATAATTCAAGCAATATTGCAGTGAATCAACTTGGATATCGAAAGAATGATAAGAAGATAGCAATTGTTCCAAATATGGAGGAAGCCCAGGAGTTTCAAGTGCTAACAGAGGATGGAAAGGTTGTGTACACAGGAAAGTTGGAAAACACTTATCAAGATAGCAACTATAATGAGACGTTAAGTTATGCAGATTTTACCACCATAAATAAAGAAGGAACGTATTATATTATGTGTGGAGAGACAATCGCATCCCCTATTTTTGAAATTAGCAATCATGTGTATGAGAAATTAGAACAAGCAGCAATGCATCCGTTTATAGTCGATTTAATAAAGGAAGAGTCAGGACAGAAGAGAGTAAGTCTGGAAGAAAGAAGCAAGAAGGTTCCCATTTGTAATGATGTGAGCAAAAAGGTAAATGTATCTGGAGGATGGTATACCAATTGTGATGAAGGACGTTATGTAGTTAGTTCTTGCACGGCACTATGGAATATGATGTATCTTCAGCAATACTATCAAGAGAAGTTTACCACATTTAAAGATGGGGAGAAAAAGGTAGCGATTCACTTAGAAGATCAGATCAAGAAAGAATTAAACTGGCTTTTAAAGATGCAGGAAAAAGAAAGTGGAGGTGTCTATCATAAAGTAACTAGCAAGACTGGAGATACAAATGATACTGAATTGATCGTATCACAAATTTCCACTTGTGCAACCGCAGATTTTTCCTCAATTATGGCAAAAGGAGCTATGTTCTTTAAACACAAAGATGATAAACTATCAGAAAAGTATTTAAAGGCAAGCAAGAAGGCATGGGAGTATCTTAATAAAAATGAAGAGAATCAGGTGTTTTTTAACCGAAATGGTATAGAGAGTAAGGAGTATGCAGATGCAGTGGATACCGATGAACGACTTTGGGCCGCAACGGAACTGTATTTAGCAACCAAGGACGAAGATTTCCTGAAGAGAATGGAAAAACTTTATGATCCGAATAGTGAACTGGATTTCGGATGGAAAAATGTAACCGGACTTGCTTATTATGATTTGTACGTAAATGGAAAGAAGGAAGATACTCCTTTATACAAAAAGATAGATGAAAAGCTGCAGAATGGAGTGAAGAGCAGCGTGGAATATCTAGAGAAGGGCTATCAAATCAATGCAAGTGATGCAAAGAAAAATTATCAGTATATTATGAATCGAGGAGTACTGCTGACTTTGATGAAACGGGCAGATCAGAATTCCAAGATTGCATATGGTTTGGGTACAAAACATTATCTGGATTTTTTATTGGGTGCAAACCAGCAGTCCGACAATGTATTTTCAGAAGTAACAGCAAATAATGAAGAACCATCCATTGAATTATCGTCTTCCTTGTTACTCATATTACAAAATATAGCATAATTAACAATAAATCGCATGTCATGTTGTTGTTTCTTGGGAAATATATGTTATAATAAGGAAAACGCTTGTAAAGAGGTATATTATGAACAATAAGATAAGGGCGATTGTAGAAAATAGTCGAATTAGTGTAAAATCATATAGTACGGAGATTACAGATTATGCATTTGAAACCATTTGTAATAAAAATAACGTAGATGATGCAATACAACTTCTTATTGGACAAGCAGGAGATACCCTTTGTTTTGATGCGGTTGATGTCTATGAGTTTTTCGGAGAACGCCGAAAGGTCATCCATACATTTTCATGGGAAGCACCAGGGGTAAGGATGCTGCAAGCCAGTAATTTCGATTATACAGTTACAAAATCGTTTTTAGAGATACATAAAGAGGATAAGATTATATCGCTCTTAGAAATAAATAATTCAAATCATTTACATCGTGCATTTTTACATGGATATGGAAGTAATGGACAGGAGCAAATCCTGATTTCGGCCATTTGGGAAGATGGAGATATAAAGGGATTTGTGTCATTTTCACGGATGGATGCGATTAAGTTAACCGCCGAGGATAAAAGAAACATAAATACGACAGTAAATGTATTGGCGACCTATCTGTTGAAACTTAGAGTTGTTGAGACTGTTCGACAAAAGCTGGAGTTTATAAAGAACTATGATTTATTGACTAAACTTCCTACCGTACATAAATTTAAAAAAGATGTAAAGACATTACTATGTAAACATCCGAACAAAAAGTATGCCATTATTTATTTGGACTTTAAGAATTTTAAATATATTAATGAGTCGATTGGAGAAGATGCTGCCGATGGCATCTTAGTGGATTTTGGACGAAACTTAAAAGAACATTATTCCATGTTGAATTGTATTGGAAGAATTGAGTCAGATCGTTTCGTGGCACTTTTACCATTTACAAAGGAAGAGGAGCTAATACGTCAGGTACAAAAGAATAATGAGTATTTCCGCTTTCAAATGAAAAAGAAGAGTATTGTGAATAATGTGTTCTTATGTGCCGGAATTTGCCCAATCCAATTCGGTGAAGACATTAATGTTGCCATTGATAATGCCAACCTGGCAAGAAAGAGGATTGGAGAAGGGCAGCAGGTGCAATGTAAGTTCTTTGATCAGGAAATTAAAAACCGCATTCATAGGGAAATTGAAATTGAAGACAGTATGGAAGCGGCACTTTTGAATAATGAGTTCGTGGTATATTTACAGCCGAAGATTGATTTAAGAACAGAGACAATTAGTGGTGCTGAGGCATTGGTAAGATGGAAAAAGTCTGAGACGGAGATTTTACCGCCTAATGAATTTATACCTCTTTTTGAACGAAATGGGTTTATTATTGATTTGGACTATTTTATTTATGAAGAGGTTTGCAAGACTTTTTGTAAATGGCAGGAGGAAGGGCGTAGAATTATTCCTATTTCAGTAAATGTTTCAAGAATACATCTAAATGATGATCAATTTATAACGAAATTACTTACTTTAGTGGAATTCTATCAAATTCCGACAAATTGGCTAGAGCTAGAGCTGACGGAAAGCATCTTTCTAGATGATAAGGAGATTGCGCTTACAACCATGCGTAAACTGAGAGAGTATGGTTTCTGTGTATCCATTGATGATTTTGGGGCAGGGTATTCTTCCTTGAATTTATTAAAAGATATGAATACGGATGTACTAAAGTTAGATAAGGAGTTCTTTCGAACGGGCACAATGAATAAGGAAGATAAGATTATTGTATCAAGCATTGTAAATATGGCGAAGCAGCTAAATATGAAGGTTTTATCTGAGGGAATTGAGACGAGAAGCCAGTCAGAGTTTTTGCAGTCAATTTCCTGCGATATGGCACAAGGATATTTATTTAGCAAGCCGGTACCAATAAACAAATTTGAATCTCTATTGGAGCAGAAAGATAATAATAAATGACATAATTTTCATGTTTTTCTTGACATTGGTAAAAACTACATATAAAATAATAGTTGTAATGCAGTTGTGGCGGAATTGGCAGACGCGCATGGTTCAGGTCCATGTGATAGCAATATCGTGAGGGTTCAAGTCCCTTCGACTGCAGTAAGAGTTATGAAAAAGGGTCATATCTTGTAAGAGAAAACTTACAAGATATGGCCTTTTTTGTTTTATGGTTTTTACGATAAATAAAGTGGAGGTATCATATACTATAGTAAGGATATAAGAAGCATAAACGTTAGGAGGCTATACTATGAAACGAAAAGTGCAGATAGACTATGTCTTAAGAGAAGTGTATCAAAAAGGCACAATTTCAATACAAGAGCTGAGAACGTACTGTTTTACTAGAAACATTGTGCAGGGACAGGCTGAGTTTGAGTCCTTAATTATGAAGATGATGGATAAGAAGTATATTGGATTTGATTTTTGTACAGATGAAGTTTACTTCCGAAAATCTAATATAATAGAGAGTTTTGCAGTAGGGATTACTTATTTTGGAACAAGAGATCTTCTCTTTTACCACTACGTAAGCTGATTATAAAAAAGGAAAAGCCAGGAGTTGAATCAGCCCGGGGCTTTTCTTTTTTTAATTACGAGGAAATTTCTCTCGAAATCTCCTGGTAATTAAAAAACGCCCTGAAAAGAAGGGCGCAGAATGCGCACTCAGGGGAAAGGAAGATGTCGCAAAAACAGCGACATTCCCCTTCGGCGCGGGCAAAGTGTGTGTTCCTTGTAAAGGGCTTAAGACGCAAGAGTATGTGGAACACACACTTTTTTAATTACGAGGAAATTTCTCTCGAAATCTCCTGGTAATTAAAAAACGCCCTGAAAAGAAGGGCGCAGAATGCGCACACTTTGTTCTTATAGGAAAAAGCTTGCAACATATACAGAAAGGATTGCGCCGGAAGCAACCACCACAAGATTTTTTTCAAAATAAGCAAGAGTTAAAGCTACTACTGTTCCAATGCCTGCAGTAATGTAATTATTTGTTGAATAGATAATATCAGGAATTGTCAGTGCACTAAGTACGGCGTATGGAACGTATTTTAAGAAGGATTGAATAAAGGAAGACTCAATTTTCTTTTGAAAAATTGTAATCGGAAGCACTCTAGGGATATAGGTAACAAGTGCCATTAAAAAAATTGCAATCAATGCGTGAGAGGTCGACATAGTTATTCACTCCTTTCTTGTTGATTCTCTGTAAGTTCAGGAATTGGAAATAGGTAAGCCGCAAGGCTACAGATTATTAAGGTAACAAGGATTACTCGAAAACCTGCACTGATCTTATTTAATAACGGTGCATATTTAAAAATGCAAGAGAGCAGGCAGGAAGAGAGTATTACGTAAAGAATATGTACGGAATGTTTGCAAGGAGGTATGATAATAGCAAGAAACATACCATATAGTGCAATGCCAAGTGCGTTAGACAAGGCTTCAGGAAGTGCTGAGCAGATCAATGCTCCAAGCATGGTGCCAAATGTCCATCCAGCAATTGGCCCAATAATCAATCCGATCATATAATGATAGGTTAGGTCCTGTTCCTCACTAGCGGCAACGGCAAACGTCTCGTCGGTAATTCCAAAGGAGAAAATCAAACGTTCTGGAAAGGTAACAGAGCGGTCTAACTTCTGTGATAAGGACAAAGACATCAGCATGTAACGGATATTGATGACAAAGGTAGTGAGAGTGATTTCCAAATAGGCAGCACCTTCATTGATTAAGCTGGCACCGGCAAACTGTCCAGCACTTGTTAAGTTGGTAAGGCTCATCAGAATTGCCAATAGTGGGTGCATACCGGCTTTGACAGCGGTAAGTCCAAAGGCAAAGGAAACCGGAAGATAGCCGATCGTGATTGGGAGCCCCCGTTTAAATCCATATTGAAACTGTACTCTTTTGGTATAAATTGCGTTCATTATGTACTCCTTTATTTAAGTTATAAAATATAACGAGTCAAGGTATTATAAGCAACACGTATTATATCATGATATAGAATATACTACAAGAAAACGAAAAAAATACATTTGAATTTATGAATATAAAGAGTGGAATGGCATTTTTTACACGGATGTAGGTTTTACACACATTTCGTTGATGTACATGTAATTAAATGGTAATATTATTCATATATGATGTGGAAGCTGAGGTGTATCATGGGAAAGTATTTAATCGAACAAAATTCAAATGGTATGGAAGTATATTATGAACCCTATTTTGGAGAGCAACTATGTTTACAAGAAGTTGAACAAATTGGGAGCAGCCACATTGAAGGCATTGCCCCAATGGAAATAATGGAACGTGAAGGAACTCAGGTGGTAAGGTATATGATCGGAACCAAAAAACCACTGGAGGCTTTAGGAAATAACGGAATGTCAGAAGCAGAAGTGCTGAACATGTTTATACAGATCATGGAGATGATTTTACAGACGGAAGCACTTGGAATCGGTGTATCAAATTTATTATTAGATAAGAAGTGTATCTTTATTGATAAGAAAACGAAGGAATGCTCGGTATTGTTTCATTGTTCGGATTGTAAGACAGGGCTTCCAGGAATTGAAGTATTTATAAAAAGTGTATTGGAAAGTATACAGATTAATTACAATCAATACAATGTAACAAAGTACATAGAGCAGTATTTAGAAGAAAATAAACAGATCAATGTAATTGATTTTAAAGAATATATGGTAAATATGAAAAATCAGCTGTTTGAGCAGAAGTACTATTCTGGACAACAATCCTTATCCTGCAGATTGGGCGATAAAAGTATTCAGATAGAAGAACTGTTAGAGATTGCTGCGCCAACACTTGCAACGGCTAAGATGATGGAAGAAGAGACGGTTGTTCATAAGGCATATTTGGTACGATGTGCATCAAATGAACAAATTCTTATTACAAAGTCCATGTTTACACTGGGAAGTGACGAGACCAAGGTAGACTATGTAATTAAGGGCAATGGGGCAATTAGCCGTGTGCATGCCATGATCCTAATTCGAGAAGGAAATTACTTTATCAAAGATTTAGATTCCACCAACCATACCTTTGTAAATCGTATTTTGGTCAAGGGTGCAAAAGAGATGGATTTGCTGCCTGGATGTAGTGTAATTCTAGGAAATGAAGCATTTGTCTTTTATTATGAGGAGGAACAAAAAAATGAGGACCTCCTATTTTAAAGGAGTGTCCTCAAGCATACATGCGATAAAGTTTTCAGCAGCATAATTTAGTGGAATGTTGTGGTTGTGAACAACACTTAATTTACGCTTTGGAAGCTCTTCTTTTAGTTTGATTTCTGTTAATTCGGAAACATCTTTTACAGTGAAATCAGGAACAAAAGCGATACCTAGACCGATCTTTGCAAGATCAATCAATAAGTCGTTACTACTAAGTTCTACGGCTGGAACAAGGTCAAGCTGATTCTTTAAGAATAAACCATGTAAGAATTCGCTTGTTGTTGATTTCTTCTCTAACATAAGGATTGGATAGTTCTGTAACTCAGTCAATTCCACATCTTCTGTTTTAATATCCATAAACTCTTTGTTTACAACAAATACATCTTTAAATTCTCTAACATCTGTAATGTTATGAACAGTAGAAAGACGTTTGTTAGGGGAATTGATAATGATTAAATCAACTTGGTTTGACTCAAGTAAGTCTACACATTGTAGACTAGTACCGTTAGTAACTTTTATGTGCACATTTGGATATTTCAAATGGAATTGTTCTAAGTAAGGTACTAAGAAGTAACGACAAATCGTGTCAGAAGCACCGATTCGTAGTTGTCCGCCATTTAAAGAGTTTGCTTCTAAGATTTGTGTTTCTCCACGTTGGATTAAATTAATTGCAGGCTCGATATGCTTAAATAGCAATTCGCCCTCTTTTGTTAATTTTACCTTTTTAGTACTACGAATAAAAAGAGACTGATTTAGTCTTTTTTCTAGTACTTTGATGGATTGGCTTACCGCCGACTGGCTAATAAACAATGCTTTTGAAGCTTCTGAAAAACTTAAGGTTTTTGCCACATAATAAAATACTTTGTATAGTTCGTAATTAATATCCATAATACTCTCCTATTATAGTGCGTTTTATAAGCATTACTTATTAATATTAGCATAAAAGAAGAGCATTCACAACGGTTAATTCATTGTTTAGAAGAATTATAGAAAAGTTCATCAAATCTTTATGTTTAATTTGAGTCAATTGTTTGACTTGAATATGCAATTATAGTATGATACGTTTAGCGCACGTACATTAGAGAAGTTTCTTTCCTATCTTACATAAAGGTCTTTGTTTTGAGTAGATTCTGTGAACTACACTAAATTACTTGACTATAATGCAAATTTACTTAAAATAATATATGACAAGTTTTTTGTAATTAGCACTTATTTGACAAAATAGTGTGTCAGAATATAAGAAACTTTAGGAGGAAAATATGCAGGTTAGACATAATAGAATATATCGTTTTGTATCCATTATTCTTATATTTGTACTTACTATGTCGATTATGACAGGATGTAGCGGCAAGAAGAATGAGGGTGCAAAAGATACACCGGTTTCTCCGGAAACTTCGACAGAAGGAAATGAGGAAATTCAAGCAGATCAATCGGACAAGCCAATTACTGCATTACCGTTAGATACGGTTATGATGACTGTAAATGATAAGTCGTATACATTAGGTGAACTTATGTATGTCATCTATTATTTAGAGGAAGAATTTAGTTCAACAGCGATTGGGTATGAAGAGCAGCATGGAATCGATTTTTGGAATGATATCATGGATGAGGCTACAAATGAAACCGGGACTGATTTAGCAAGAAAGTCAATGATGGAAACAGCAGCAATGTTAGCTGTATTATTACCGATTGCTGAAGAAGCAGGATATACATGTAATGCTGTAGAGATACAAGAGATTGAATGGGATGCAGATAGCATTCTTGCTGGATTAAACCAAACGTATCTTGATCGTACCGGATTTACAAAAGACAATCTAGTGGAAATTATCAAGAAATTTACCATAGTAAATAAATACGTACAAGATCAGACAGAACAACAAAAAGTAGATAAAGATAAGATTACAGCGACAATTAATGCAAAGGATGAAAAATATAAACAAGTACAACTTGAGTATATTTTCCTTGGAACGTTAGTGCCGGATGAAAGTAACCGAGAGACACATATTGGTGCAGAAGAAACTACTGCATTATTGAAAAAAGCAAAAACCATGCTTAATCAAGTTAAGGCAGGAAAAAGTATGGAGAATGTATATAATCAGATTTGTACTGATTCTGATGTGAATATTTACTACACAGAAGAGGCTATTTTAGATTCAGAGCTAGAGAAAGAAATGGTTCGAGCAATTAAGAGTTGTAAAGAAGGGCAATTATATGATAGCCTTGTTGAAACAGATAAGGGATATTATATCTTCCGTTTAGTTTCAAATAATGCAACGGATGCATATGAAAATGCAGTTGCAGAAGCGATTTCTGATGCAAAAAGTGAAGCTTATGAAAAAACATATGAAAAGCTGATTAGCGCTTATAGTATTGTTTACAATCAAGAGAATTGGGATAAGCTTGTGTTAAAAAAATATGCATATCCTGAAGAAGAGGATACTTCAGGCATGGCAAATGATAGTGAATTCTTTGATTTAAGTGGATTGACAGGTGATACAGAAATTGTACTACCTGATGATACAGCTGGCGGAGATGATGGCTCTGTAGGCTAATATACGTTTGCTTATGCAGACAAGACTAATATGTTTGGAGGAAATGTTGTGAATAAGTCAAAACAAGTAGTGCGAGTTGATGGCAATGGCACGAAAAGTGGAAAAGTATCTAAAATTGATACTGCAAGTTTATTAAAGATCATTGGGGGAGCCTTAGGTGTAATTGCATTTATCGTTGCATGTGTAGTAATTGGATATGAAAGTTTTCATGTAGATCCAGTTATGACTGTTGAGGGTAAGAAATATTACTTAAGTGATCCAGAAGTTAAGTTTAGTGTGTACATGGCGGAAGCTAGTCTTCTTAACCAAGGGCAAACTTATGGCCCTTACTATGGCATGGATGCAGCTACATTCTTTGAAAGCAACAAAGCTTCCGCAAAAGCAGATGCTTTAAGCAGCTTAGAAGAAACATTTTTAATGTATAATGAAGCAGTAAAACAAGGTGAAACATTATCTGATGAAGATAAAAAGACAACAGAAGAAGATTATGGTAAGATCTTTGATAAGATGTCTAAAAAAAGAGTAAAACGACTTGATATGACAAGAGAAGAGTTTATTGATCAAGCTCTTAAAATTAAATTAGCATATCAATATATGGATAAATTAGTTGAAGATTATGGTATTACAAAAGATAACCTAACAACTAAAGTTGATCAAGCAAACTACGATGAACGTGAGTTTGAAGTAATCGAAGTACCTTTAACAACAACAGATAAAGACAACAAAACAGTTGATGTATCTGCAAAAGATAAGGCTGCTTACCTAAAACAAATGCAAGAATACTTAAAAGAAGCTCAAAAGGGAACTGAGTTAAGTAAGATTCTTTCAACAGATGAAAAGACTTATACGTATGAAAAGAAATCCTTATTAACTAGCGATACTACAAACAAAGAGTTAATTGCTAAAGTTAAAGATATGAAGAATAAAGCTGTATACAACGGTGTTATCGAAGCTGATAAAGCTTACTACATTGTAAAGATGACAAACAATAAAGCAACGACTCAATATGATCAAGCAGTTCAAGAAGAAATCTCTACAGAACAACAAACAAAACTTGAAGAAGATATTGCAAAATTAAAAGAAACTTATAAATTAACAGAAGAAAAAGGCTGGGATGCAGTTGAATTTGGTACAGTTGCAGTATATCCTACTGACAGCTTAGATGAATTCGCAGAAGAGGAAGAAAGCGCAAGCGCAACTCCTGCAGCAACAGCAACTGCAAATCCAAGCGCAACTCCAGAAGCAAGTGCAAAAGCGACTGAAAAAGCAACAGCAACAGCTAAAGCAACAGCTTCTCCATCAAAATAGAGTTGAATTTATAAGTAAAATAGATATAATGTAAGAAAGATGTCATGATAATGAAGCTTATCATGACATCTTTTTTAGCTTCTTAATAAATTCAACAAGCTTGCAAAGAAGGAGCATTAGGAGTGGCGTAGTGAATGTAACACGCATTGATAAGAAATACTAATAAATATGTTTATGTATATTCATTTTATTTATAAAACATTGTATGATACAATAAAGAAGACTTAAGCGACGGAAAGTAAAATGGAGGTAAGGTTATGAGTAACGTTAAGAGAATCTATGTAGAGAAAAAGGCACCATATGCAGTACATGCAAAAGAACTTAAAAAAGAAATCAGAAGCTATTTGGGAATTAAGACATTAGACAGCGTTCGAGTATTAATTCGTTATGATATAGAGAATGTAAGTGAGGCTACATATAAGAAAGCACTGGGAACAGTATTTTCAGAACCACCAGTTGATGTTTTATACGAAGAAACATTCGAATTAGGAAAAGAAGAACATGTATTTTCCGTGGAATTCCTTCCAGGACAATTTGATCAAAGAGCAGATTCAGCAGAACAATGTGTAAAATTATTAAATGAAACAGAAGCTCCAGTAATCAAGACTGCAACTACTTATATATTTACAGGTTCAATCACAGCAGAAGAATTCGACAGAATTAAGGCGTACTGCATCAATCCAGTAGATTCAAGAGAAACAGATGAAGCAAAACCAGAAACGTTAGTAACCAAATTCGAAGAGCCAAAAGATGTAAAGGTCTTTGATGGCTTTATTGATATGGATAATAACGCATTACATGACTTATTCCAATCTCTTAACCTTGCAATGACATTTAAGGACTTTGAGCATATTCAAAATTATTTTGCTAGTGAAGAAAAACGTAATCCATCCATGACTGAGATTCGTGTCCTTGATACATACTGGTCAGATCATTGTAGACATACGACATTCCTTACTGAGCTTAAAAATGTAACGTTTGAAGAGGGTTATTATAAAGCTCCAATTGAAAAATCTTATGAAGAATATTTAGAGGCTAGAAGAGAAATCTTCGCAGGCCGTAAAGATAAATACGTTTCATTAATGGACGTGGCATTAATGGCAATGAGAAAGCTGAAAAAAGAAGGCAAGCTTGATGATATGGAAGAAAGCGATGAAATCAATGCTTGTTCTATCGTTGTTCCAGTAGAAATTGACGGAAAAGAAGAAGAATGGTTAATCTTCTTTAAAAATGAAACTCACAACCATCCAACAGAAATTGAACCATTTGGTGGTGCAGCAACTTGCCTTGGTGGTGCAATCCGTGATCCATTATCAGGACGTGGCTATGTATACCAAGCAATGCGTGTAACAGGTGCGGCAGATCCAACAGTTTCGTTAAAAGAAACATTAGAAGGAAAGTTAGCACAACGTAAGATCGTAACAGGCGCAGCAAGCGGATATTCCAGCTATGGTAACCAAATCGGTTTAGCAACAGGACTTGTTAGCGAAATCTATCATCCGAATTATGTTGCAAAACGTATGGAAATCGGTGCCGTTATGGGTGCAGCTCCAAGAAAGAACGTAGTTCGTTTAAACTCTGATCCAGGCGATCAAATTATCT
>JAUNRX010000097.1 GCA_030539495.1 bacterium
CCTATGGTTTTCAAACTTTCCTATAAGCGGTGCCTTGGAGTGAAGGTAAGAGTTTCTTTGTCAATGTAAAATAAAACTCAACTCCACCATCCTTACAGACGCATCCGTAGGCTCCCTTGTGAAGCTTTACAATATGCTTGCATATTGCCAGTCCAAATCCGGTAGAGCCGCTTCTTTTAGTTCTTGCTTTATCTCCTCGATAGAAAACATCCCAAATATAGTTTATTTGCTCCATCCCAATATAGCTTCCTTCATTAAAAACTTTGCAGGAAATTTGCTTTTGTATTCCCTTTCGTTCTTCTTTGAGCGTTATCTTAATCTGCTTATGAGCTGGTGTATAGGTAACGGCATTGGATAGGTAATTTTCAACTACCATCTTAATCAATGCCCCATCACATACCACCTCCATGCTTCCTTTACATTCAAGCGCCACTTTTAAATCCTTCTGTTGGATTGCCTCTGCTTTCTCCTTCAGAACTTCATCTACCAATTCATCCAGTGCAAACAGATCCTTTTTCATCTTATATTCATCATTGGAAAACCTAGTATAATTTAATAGTTCCACAATCATACCATTCATCTGATCTGCTTCCTTTAGAATGGACGAAAGGTAATACTCTTCTTTTTCAGGATTAATTTTCTCCAAAATACATTCGCCATAATTTTTTATAACGGCAAGCGGTGTCTTCAGTTCATGTGCGATTCCATTGGTTAATACCACTTTGGCATAATCCAGCTGGCGTTTCTTTTTATAAATCTTATAAATTAAGATGCTTACTACGATTGCTGCAAATTGTAAGAAATAAATAAGTATCGATAAGATATTGACGAACCAAGAATCTATTAGACCTACGTAATTACAGTCATACATAACCGAATAAATCATCTGATACGTTTTCCCTTCATAGGTAAACTCATTGTCATAAACATTTCCTGTTGTTCCTTTTAGCCATTCTGCACTGACATCAGCTTTGTCTTCAAGCCCTCGTTCCTTAAATTGTGCCTCATTATAGGCCTGAATTTTAGATGCCCTGCTTGCTTCATATTTCTCCACAAAATACTCCAATATACCTGATAAACCACCCCCTTTATAGCTTACGGGGCGTTCCTTTGCATGAGTCTTTAAAAAAGTCTCAGTTATCATAAGTCCATCCATATCTGAAGTATACGATACTGTTTCTTTATCCGTACTATTCTCTATATACACACGCTGTCTTTCCTCATCCATACTGACTACTTCCAGTGCCGTCAATACAAACTCTTCGCCTTTGTAATATCCATCCAGCTTCGAAACTTCCACATTTCCACATTTATCTTGAAGATTATATATTTTCTGCATTTGTTCCGGACTAAAGTAACGATCCGGATAAACATAGAGCTTCTTTCTTTCATCCTCTGTATGAAACAACATCTGAATGATATCCCCGACTTCCGCGACCAGTTTATTATTTTCATCATAACACTTTGCAATAATATAGGTTCCTTCACAAAATGTGGTACCTGCTGAGTTTCTAAAAGTATTTAAACATTCATTTAATAAGTCTCCCGGAGACTTCCTGAAATATGGTTCCATCCCCTGCTCTATACAATAACTATTTATCGAGGACTGATCCGTCAGCTCTAAATAATACTCCCATTCCTTTTTACTACTGTCATTCCAGTATTTGTGACATAATATGTTAAAAAAGATATAGCCTATGGATGCAATGATTACTATTGTTACCGCCTCTACCATAAGAAAGACTTTTAGCCTGCCTCTCATTTGCTGCCTCCCCCTTCTTCTGTCAAACGGTATCCTGCCTTTATTACAGTCTTGATTTGTGCTGCTGCAGGTCCCAACGCCCTTCTCATCTTCTTAATATGGGTATCTACCACTCTGCTGTCACCATAGTAATCATAGCCCCAAATTCGATTTAATAACTGGTCTCTGGAAAGCACCTGATTTTTATTCTCTGCCATATATAAAAGCATGTCATATTCCTTAGGTGGAAGCTCTAACTCTTTGCCAGAGATGAAAAGTTGTCGTTGTTCTAGGTGAAATTCCAGTGCTCCAACTGTAAGCTTATGCTCCTGATCTGCCCCTTTATTTCGCATTATCAATGCGTTGCATTTTGCAGTTAGCACTGGCAGTGAAAATGGTTTTGTCACATAATCATCGGCTCCCAGTTCAAATCCATATAGCTGGTCTTTTTCACTACATCTGGCAGTAATGAATACAACTGGCACCATACTTGTCCCTCTTACCTTCTTGCATAAGGAAAAGCCATCCACTTCCGGGATCATCACGTCAAGCAGAAGCAAGTCAAACACCTGACTATCCAACTGTCTCATAGCCTTGGCACCATCACTTGCCGTATATACGTCCATTCCTCTTGCCTTCATGTAATCCGTTATAGCCTCTAACAGCCTTTCATCATCTTCTACCACTAAGATTTTGTACATCTATATCCTCTTTCTTTTTTATAAGACACCAATAGTCGCAGTATGCTGTCCCATCTTGTCCATAAAATTTCTCTTTTGTTTTTTTGTAACCTAATCGCTTTAAGGCTTCGATTCGATTAATTTCATAAATAGGGGCTTTGGTTGCTATCATCGTACAGTCAAACCATTCATATGCCTTTGATGAAATAAGTGCAAGGATATCATAAATGACTTCCGTCTCTTCATAATCACTTCTAAGATCCAATCGTAATAGTCCACAGTCAGTAAAATAATCCTTGCCATCTCGATGAAATAACTCAATGGTACCGATCACCATATCCTTCGTTTTATCTACAATTGAAAATCGCACAAATTCTTGATGCTCATATACCCAGTTCCACCCCTCAAGCCGTTGCTTCATTGCTTCCTCGGTTGGTGTGTAAAAGTTATCTCCATTACAGTTGTCACTATTCATAAAAGGCAGCGCCTTCTTATCCGAATATACCCGAACCAAATCTGCTGCATCTTCGACACTGGAACGTCGTATGTAATACCTTTTATCCTCGCACTCAGGACAGTTCTTATATACCATTGTTTTCACTTCTTCTCCCCTTTCTTACACAGTAAATAAATATGCCGTTGCCAATGCATTATCGTAAACATTTTCTACATGTTCCACTACCTGAATTTTACCTTTACTACAGTCTTGCATAACGCTATACCAAAATACATGGGATCCATGATTATTTGGGTATACAGTAAGCTCCCATTTTCCTGGATGCATCGTAAGTACCTTGATTGCAGCATATTTTCCAATTCCTTGTTTTCTGTATTTTTTCATAATAAAGAACTCAGACATAAATAAAGTTCCAGGCTCTTTAGAAACGTAGCAGAACCCACACACCATGGCAAAGCCGGCTAACTTGCCATCCACTTTAATAAAATAAGCATAACGGTTTTGTTCCGTCCAATAATAATCTAAATAACTGTATCCATACAGACCGTAGGAATTCACGTCCCCATTGTCATATTCTGAAAAATCATATTGATATAGCTCAAGTAAATGCGCTAGGATCTCTCTTTGTTCTTCTTCTACTTTTTCAATCTCTATGTTCATTTTTTGTTCTCCTTCTTTTATCTTATTTGTCTTCTTCTTTCTTACATTGATATACTAATTGTTTGATATGTACTCTTTGTGTCGTTTTCTTATTTTATATTAGGCAATGCTGGTCCTCACACATTTGATTACCTCCCCGCCTCCTTACGTTTCGGCTTGTACCTCCTAATATAGTCATTATGATAAAACGAATACGCCAGCTGCGTACACATAAAACACCAGATAATCGGCTCACATAAGATAACACCCATATAGTGTAAGGAGGGTATAAAGATGGCAACAAAGACGATTTTCCCTATCAGCTCAATAATGCTTGAGATCAATGGTACAAACTTTCTTCCAATACCCTGAAGAGAATATCGAAAATTAAACAACATTCCAAGGACCATATAAAATGGCGAATTAATTCGAAGATAAGCGGAACCATTGTCGATGACCACAGCCTCACTGGATCCGGATAACAGCCTTACTAACATAGGCGCTGCGACTAATAAGATCAATGAGATGCAGGCCCCCCAGCAGAGGCTAAATATATTACCGTATTTTACTGCCTTTCTAATACGGTCTCCTTGATCGGCTCCCTTATTCTGCGAAACAAAAGTGGATGTCGCAAGAGCCATGGTTGTAATTGGCATAATACAGAAACTATTTAATTTACGTGCAGAGACATGTCCTGCAATAACCAGATACCCCAATCCGTTAATTGCTGTCTGTAGGATAACGGTACCCATGGATACAATCGAAACCATAAATCCCGACGATAATCCCTGTCCGATTAATTCTATGTACAACGCCTTTCCCACATTAAAATGCTTTTTCTTAGGCAATAAGATCGGACATTTCTTAATAATATAAATAATACATAAGACAACTGACACGCATTGTGAAATCACGGTTGCAACTGCTGCTCCCCGAATTCCCATATGAAACTGGGTAATAAACAATACATCCAATACAATGTTTAGCACCGAGGAAATAATTAAAAATACAAGTGGCATAATGCTATTGCCAATTGCACGAAGCAGTCCGGCACATAAATTATAGGCAAACATGACTCCCACCAGCAAAGTTACAACTGAGATATAGGAATAGGCTTCCTCCATAATGTCTGCAGGCGTATTTAAAAGTCGTAATAATGGTGATAAGAATAACGTTGCTACAACCATAATGACCGTCGTTACGATTACTCCAATAATTATGGAGCCTGCTACGGAACGTTTTAACAGCTCCTTATCCCCTGAGCCGTAACTTCTTGCCGTAACGATACTTAATCCACTTCCTATACCAAGTGCAAATCCTACTAACAGCTCATAGATTGCAGAACACGCCCCAATGGCTGCCAATGATTGGTCCCCTAAATAGTTTCCTACAATCATCGTATCCACTGTATTATAAAGCTGCTGAAATACATTGGATATAAAAATAGGGAATGCAAAAATCAGTAGTGATTTTAGTATCTTCCCCTTTAATAAATCTGCATTTAATTCAATCATACTCCCCCTCCTATCGAAAAACGCTTATTATTCTATTACAACGAATAATAAGCGCAAAGTCAATAGTCTTTTGGGGAATTCTGTCATTCCTCTTCTACATATTCAATAAGATCACCAGGCTGACATTCAAGTGCTTTGCAAATAGCATCCAAGGTAGATAATCGGATTGCCTTGGCCTTTCCATTTTTTAGAATGGACAGATTTGCCATTGTTATATCTACCTTTTCTGATAGTTCCCCAAGGGACATCTTTCGATCTGCCATCACTCTGTCTAGTCTTATAATTAAAGCCATGAAACGTCTTCCTTTCTGATGTAGCCTATACTATTTAAATTGTTAAATCTATTTCGTGTTTCATCTGACAGCCATACTCATAGATATAGGCTCCCACATAAATCAATAATCCAATCCCAATCATGGTCAGATCAAGAGTTAGTGTAAACTTCTCTTGCTCCATAATGCCTACAATTGTTTGAATAATGGAACTTCCGATACTGCTTACAAAGCACGCATAGGAAACCTTTCGCATATACCCAGTAATCGCACGTGAAAAGATTGGCGTGGTCATAAGTTTCTGACAACAATAATGGATTTGCATTAGGATATAAAATAGCACCACTCCTTCAAATACATAAGAGATTGCCACTCTGTTATCTGCTGCCATTATCATTGCCACAAATATTCCAATCACATTAAATAAGGCCGCCCATGTTAGACAGGTTTGAATTTTTTTTATGATTTTTTCTTGATCTTCCATGTTATTTCTCCATTCCTGAACCAACATTGGCAAATAACTCGCTAATGTCAAAGTCCATTATATTAATATGAATTGATGGTTCCTTTGGCTCGATAATCTGAAACATTGTCTTATTGTAAAATGGAGTCATATAATACTGTAACAGCAAATTTGGAATATTTTCACCTAAATAGCGTAGTACAGACCCATCCGTAAAATTATTTTGCGAAAGATACAAATTCCCAAGCTCTGGAAACTTCTTTGAAGAAAGGATTGAGATATCCTCAATGTGGTTATCCATACAAGATAAGAACTGAAGCTTTCCTAGATTGCGTAAGGAAGAGATATCCCTAATCTGATTGCCGCTCAAATCCAAAAAGACCAGATCTTCTGCCTGCTCTAGCGGAGAGACATCTTCAATCAAATTCTTGTTTCCCCCCCAGATTGTATACTCGTTATAGGGATGAAACGTTACATAGTTTGAGGCGGATGCTACGTCTAGCGTAACGTTGCTTAGCTCAAAATCAAACCAGCCCATACTGTTCTCGTCCTGATACATATACGAGTCATACTCTTCTAAATCTTCCATCCCTTTTGGGTTATATCCGCTATCAATATGGTAATAGTCTGTATCTGAAGAGTTACTTGGACTGTAATATTCCGTCACCACCGAAGTGGCACTACAAGCTGGATTATCCTTATAATAAAAGCCTGAGGATGCATCAAATGTCTCTAGTTTTGACATATTACGTACTGCTTCTATCGAACTGATTTTATTATTACCGATGGATAACTTGGTTACTTTCGTCAGTCCAGAAAGTGGAGAAAGATCCTGAATAAAGTTAAAAGAAAGATCCAGTTGCTCCAAGTTTATAAGTCCTTGCATTGGACTAAGGTCTCTTACAAAATTATAAGGAAGAGAAAGTGTTTCCAGCTTTGTAAGTCCTGCTAAAAAAGAGAGATCCGTAACTTCCATAGAATCCATGGTAAGGGATTTTAAATTTTTTAACTGTGATAGATAGCCATAATCATGATAGTTATTCTTCGATAGATCTAAGTCATATATCGAGTCATCCATGGTCTTGTAAACATGATCGTTTCCATCATAATATACCGCTTCCGCGATATAGTCAGTATACTGATTGTAATTCTTATTCCCTTGCAGCCATAAGTGCTCCAATTGTTTCATCTTGCCTAGAAAATTGAATTCGTAGAACGCATCTTTCACATTCATAGCGTCTGTAACATAGGCAATAGAAAGGCTTTTTAAATTGCTTACTGGCTCTAGCAGCCCTTCATATAAGCTTTTATCTTTAGTATTCACTTGAAACGACAGGCCTTCTAACTTGTCCGGCTCAGGTAAGCGTTCTAATAACTGATCCTCTTTGATCTCTATACCATTTAAATTTAATGTCTTAACATTCTTTGCGTTGGAAAGCATCATGTTCACATTTAATTCCTTGTTGCCTTCTTCTAATCCAATGGATGTTAGCTTTGCAAACTTCTCATATTCCGACTTCTTAAGCTTCTTAAAGTTACAATTTTTAAATGTTATTTCCTCAATTGTTGATTTTTCTAAAAGCGAAAGGTCCTCAACCTGAGCAAATTCTACATATAACTCCTTTAATTTTGGCATTGCAGTCAAAGACTTTTCATCCAGCGTATAGTAATAATTTGTTGTATCACTATATTCATCTGCCTCTGTATAATGATCTTGACTAAGCTCGACCGGAAGGAGTGTAAGCTTTTCTAAATTAGGAAAATACGAAAGACAAGATAAATCCATGGTGATCTTCTGGTCTTCCGATGGCTCCTTATCCGAATCATACAATTGTTCTTCAAATTGTTCATTGTTAATGTTGGTGATTTTTAATTCGGTAATCAGTGGCGCTCTTTCTTCTGAAATAGTAGAAAACAAATCGATTAAATTTTGATAATCTAATGCAAAATACTGTTTATTAATGTCATTTGTATTATCTATGTATTCCTCAGAGAACTCCTCTTCCTCCTTTGTCTCAACCTTGTTCCAATTCCAGCTTATCGCGCCCGGTCTTACTACGATAATAACTATATACGTCATAAGAAATGCGACTATGGATGGTAATGCAACTTTCCAAAATTTCGTTTTATTCATAATTCCTCCTTATTTTTATACCGTATACTTCTGCTCCTCTGATAGTTCTATTCCGTGAGCTAACAGCCTTGAAAATAAAATCAGAAGAAATCCGATCATCCAAGCAGTTGCATTAAAGTTAATCGTTAATGTCTCACTTGCTACTAAATTAAATGGAATATAGATAAAGTCCTTTAGGATCACTAATCGTCCAATTCGTCTTAAATATTCCGTATTTTTCACCACGAAGATTTCTTTCTCTTTAAAATTCAGGAACATACTTAATAAGTATCCTACTATGACTTCATTATAGATCAATTCATATAAATACAGTATCTTCGGTCTTGCGATTGCCTTGCCCATGATTTTATTCAAAACCGAGTTATCAATTGTAGTAACTACCGGTATCAAAATTGCCATTAAGATCGTTACCGCATATAAGAAATAGACACATATGGTAACTACTCTGTGATATTGTTTTTCATTCAATCTTCCCCACTCCTTTATTGTTTATTTATAAGTCTAAGTATGTCATCCTACTGCGCTTATGTCAATAAATATTTATTGTAAATCGATAAATTTTTATTATATTATAATATATCTATGGCTTGTTCTTCTTGGAAAGAACAAAGTGTCTTCGATGCACTTAGGCTCCCTCCCCTCATTCATGAGGCTGCAAATACTTCAGGTCGATGACACTTTACTCGCGCCGAAGGTAGGAGGGCAGGCATTTGGGCATATATGAAATTTATTGGCCATTTTTGCCCAATTTCCTCACTATTTCAAAAGGATCTGTGAGGTTTTGGGCATATATAGATTTTTTCACTTTTATGTGCCCAGACTTTGACAAATTTCGTGGGCATTTGCAACTACTAATTCTTGTATATGCCAAAACTGCCTTATTTCTTTACTTTCAACTTATGATTTTTGGTATTTTGAAGCTAATAATTTGATATATGCCCAAACGTTGTTCACAAACAAATAGCCTTTCGACACCCTAATCCTATACCGAACAAAGTGTCTTGGACACGCTCTGGCTCCCCATCCCTTCCTTCATGAGGGGGCAAAACCTTCAAGTGAAGAAACTTTGCCACGCCGAAGGGGAATTCGAGAGAAATTTCATAATAATAAAAAAAGTGAATTCCCTTTTCCCCAGAAATCCACCTTTTTTATATTACTTTATCTTCGTTACTAACACTTGCTCCATTTCATCGATTAGTTCTCTAACATCCTTGCTTTCAAATTCATTTAGCCGCTGAATCGCCATAATATAAATTGCCTTGCTTAGCTCTTCCTTCTTATAACCACATAGTTTATTTACCTGCTCTAGATAAATACTAGAGTAGCTACGAACATATTCATAGCAGATCACATAGGTCCTTGCATAATCAAAGATTGGATTGCCTATCTTTGCCGTAATCCAGTCAATAATATAATACTGACTGTGCTTCTTTTCAAATAATACATTTAAGAAATGAAAATCCAGATGGCAAAGAGTATCTTGGTCCGGAAATTCGTCGAAATACTGTAAGGCTAGCTTCTTTCGCCTCTCCTCTATATTGACCTTCCCAATGTCCACTGGCATGGATTCCTTCAACTTCACCAAATTCAATCCATGATAGCTGTGTATTTTCTGAAATAGCTTCATAAACTGTTCCAAATAGATTGGATTCGTCCGGTCCCGCTTCATTTCCTCGACCATCTCTTCTCCATCGATATAGTCCATCTTGATACTGTTTGGAAACTCTGAAGGATAAAAATGAATCACAGGAAGCTTTGTCTTTACAATCTCCTGCTGCACATCGAATTCATACTGAATCCAGTCTACTGGATACCCCTCTTTAAAACATTTATATACAAATCCTTTCCATAAGTAGACATCTGCAATTCTTCCTTTTCCAATTAACTTTCTTTCCTTAAGAAAACATAGTTCCTCCTTGTCCATAGTTCCTCCTAACTCTGCTCCATTACTAAATGAGCCACTTTCACAGTTCCATCCATTGTAATGCCGTCGATATGAAAGTCATTCTTTTCCGTATAGAAACGAATATTTTGTTCCTTATCCACAGGCGTAATCAATGTAAGCTTCTTCCAGCCCTTATGTAACTCTCTAAGATAGTTTAACGCCTTTGTCCCAAGCCCAAGGCCCTGATATTCTGGAATAATACAAAGACAACCGATATAAAATTCGCCCTTATCTTTTTCATTGGCAGATATCACACCGACTGGAATCTGGTTGTAGCGAATGATCTGCTTACGATAGGCTGCAATTGACACCTCCATCTGTTCAATCGTTCTTCCATAAGCCGGACACTCTCCGAATGTTATATAATCCTCATAAAATGCAGCATTATATAAGGAGACTAACAGCGGTGCATCTTCTATTCTTGCTTCTTCAAAGGCCAATTCAGCTGTAAAATAATGAAGTTGAAGATGGTAGTGTATATAACTTTCCCACACGCTCTGGACGATGACATTCTTTCTTTGTTCAAGCTCCTCAAAGCTTACATAGTTTGCATCTACCACCTCTTCTATTTGTAATGCTAATTTTGTCTCTTTCTCATCAATTACATAGAAATAAGTATCAATAAAGGCGTCTCGACATACCCTCTCACCTAGAAATACTAAGTGTTCCGGAACTGCTCGTATTCCGGTTTCTTCCCCTAATTCTCTTAGTGCACCCTGTTTGCTATCTTCTCCTGCAATGACAGCCCCTCCGGTACATTCCCACATTAGACCATTACTCTTATTGGGATGGCGTTTTGTTAATAAAATTTTCCCCTCTAATGTCTTTACCCATATTTCAACTACTACATGATAGAACCCTTCTGGAACCGGCATCTTACTTCCACGCTCATGAAAACGTCCTGTCTTCTTTCTCATCCGATCGAATAACTCCCATTGTTCTGACATCTCTTTTCCTCCCTTAGCTGACTGATACTTTATACTGTTCCTTTATTGATTGACTCAATATCACCAATCATTGTATAAGCCGAAAACTATTTATTTCAAAAGCCTCTTGCATTCTACTTATCGTTAACCTTTATGGCTGCTGCTTGAAATGGCTTTCCATGCCCAGGATATATCGTTGTAACCTTTAATCCTAACACTTGTTTTGCCGCCATCCTTAACTCTTTAAAATTCTTTGCATTAATGGCCAATGCAGGCTTTTTATTATTTGCAAATAAGTCCCCACAGATGAAATTCCCCTTGGAATCCAAGATGCCAATCGAACCATTGGTATGTCCCGGACAATGATAAATGGTTCCATCAAAATTATAGTCTTTTAGAGATTGTCCTTCTTTTAAAAGGATATCCGGACGAAATGGTTCAAACTCTGCATAAACCTTTTTCATTAATAAATCAATTTTTGAGTTCATAAAATGAAAAAATAGTTTTAATACGGGAGACTCATAATTTGAGTTTGCCTGATAGCAGCTAAAGTCCGCCCTTTTTACCATCCAGACATCTGAAGGATGCATTGCAATTCTGGCATGATACTTATCTCTAAGATATTTGGCATTACAGACATGGTCATTATCTCCATGCGTCAATACTATTAATCTAAGATTATTCTCATTTACCCCTTCTTCCTCTAATCGTTTCTCCAAGGCATCCCTGCGGTTTGTATAGACTTTATCCATAAACATATGGCCGCCTGTATCCACCAACAAAAATGCATCCCCATTTTTAATTAAGTAACTATTTACCCCATCAAGCTCGATTTGAACTATCTTCTGCATGATACATTTTCTCCTTCCATTGGCCTTATATTTTGCTTTAACTCCACACGATTCTTTACCATTTTACACCACTGTATGGCTGTTTGAAGCTTATAAATGCCATAATACAATGTTGATAATTTATAATAATAGGTATCCCGGTTCGGCAACTGCTCAAACTCCTTATTTTTGTGCTTCAGTTTTTCACAATATGCGTTCAATGTATCTTCATAACGATTAATTTTTTCACTGGCCAACTGCATTGGTAACTGATCTAGAAAGAATACCTTTGCCATAAACACTTCCATCGAACCTCGATCTTCTTGTGTTAGCCAATTTAAAAACTCCTCTTTTCCTGCAGCGGTAATCTTATAGTTCTTCTTTACTCTTTTCCCCTGTACCTCATCAATGCATGTCACAAATTCTTTTTTCAAAAGCTTACTTAGGATTGGATAGATACTTCCGTAGCTTGCTTTATAGAACATGCCAATTCCGTTCTCTATACATTTTTGAATATCATAGCCGGTCATTGCCTGCTCACTTACGATGCCAAGCACAATATAATCCAACATATCCTCTGTCTCCTTCTTAAAATGTATCGTTACGATATATTCTATCACCTGCACTTATACTGTCAACAAATGGAATTCTTTCTGTCTTTTCTTAATATTTGAAAATTTTATTTATTTCAACTGTGTTCGACAAAACTTTCTTATAATAATGTCTAAAAAGTAGTAAATTAGTCATAATAAAAAATGATAGGCATTCTAGAATGCTTTTTAAAGAAAATGGAAAGGGACGAAAAAAATGAAAACACTCAAAGATTTATATAAAGCAGGAAATGGCCCTTCTAGTTCACATACTATGGGACCATCTACTGCAGGACGTTTATTCCTAATGGAATATCCCGATGCAGATTCCTATAAAGTAATTCTTTATGATTCCCTTGCGAAGACAGGCAAAGGCCACCGTACCGACCGTGCACTTATGTTGGCATTTGAGCCTCATCCTTTGGATATCGTGTTCGATCCAGAAACTACTGGTCTTCCCCATCCTAATACGTTAGACTTTTATGCCTATAAAGACGGACAACAAGTCGGTTATTGGCGTGTCTTAAGCGTCGGCGGTGGTGCAATTGAAATCGTCGGAAGAGAATCCCAGGCACTTCCTGAAATCTATAGTTTAAATTCCTTTAGCGAGATTTCAGAGTATTGTAGAAATCATAATATTCGTATCTGGCAATATGTAGACGAAGTCGAAGGACCAGATATCTGGGGCTATCTTGCCGATGTATGGACAATTATGAAGACTTCAATAGCCGAAGGACTCTCTGCAACTGGTGTACTTCCGGGCGTCATCAAATTGGAACGTAAAGCGAACTATCTATTTAATCAACGTCATATTGATGAATCTCCTCAGACAAAAGAGATGCGTATGGTTTGTTCCTATGCTTATGCCGTAACCGAACAAAATGCAGCAAATGGTATTGTTGTTACTGCTCCTACTTGCGGCGCTTGTGGTGTTGTTCCGGCCGTCCTTAAATATATGCAAGATAAAGATGGATATAGCGATGAAGAAATTCTTCATGCACTTGCTACCGGAGGTATTATCGGTAACTTAATCAAGACAAATGCATCTATTTCCGGTGCAGAATGTGGCTGTCAGGCCGAAGTTGGTTCTGCCTGCTGTATGGCTGCTGCCGCATTAGGCGAATTATTTGGACTTGGCCTTAACCAGATTGAATATGCTGCCGAAGTTGCCATGGAGCATCATCTTGGCCTTACTTGCGACCCGGTAAAAGGAATGGTACAAATTCCATGTATCGAGCGTAATGCCGTTGCAGCAATGCGTGCAATCAATGCCTTAACGATTGCAAACTTCTTATCCGATACAAGAAAGATTTCCTTCGATACTGTAATTGAGACCATGTATCAGACTGGTAAGGACATGCATTCTCATTACAAAGAGACTTCTGAAGGCGGACTTGCTAAGACTTATGTCTTTGATCCTGCTACAGAAGAAGATGAATAGCTAGCGTTGGTTGGGCATTTGTCGACAAGCGAAAAA
>JAUNRX010000241.1 GCA_030539495.1 bacterium
GTGAAGTAACTGGTGGTGTTCACGGTGCTAACCGTCTTGGTGGTAACGCTGTAGCAGATATCGTAGTATTCGGCCGTATCGCTGGTACTAATGCAGCAAAATACGTAGTTGACAATGGTGGAAACACTACTCCAACAATCGTAGTTGAAAAGAAAGAAGAAGTTGAAGTAAAACCAGAAGTTCAAGGTAACTTCAAAGACGGTACTTACGAAGGTACTGGTAAAGGTAACAACGGCGAAATCAAAGTTAAAGTAACTGTAGAAGGTGGAAACCTTGTTAATGTTGACGTTTTAGAACAAGCGGAAACAACAGGTATTTATGATAGCGCTTTAGAAAAAGTTGTTCCAGCTATGATCAAAACTCAATCAACAGAAGTTGATACAGTAAGTGGTGCTACTAATTCCTCTAAAGGTCTTATGGCAGCTGTTACTGAAGCTTTAGCTCAAGCTAAATAATACTTTGTTAATAAAATAAAAAACAGTCTCGTAAATAAATTTTGCGAGGCTGTTTTTTTATTTACGCGAACAACGAGCCAAAGTGATGCTAAGTGCTTCTTAAAAGCTCAAGAATCTAATCACCTTTTCATTACCTTTTCGATATACTCTAGGTACTCTAGGGTTGATATGGTCTACTAGTTCATTGCTAACAGTGTTCATCAGTTGTGCAATATAGTTAAGGGAAACCGTATGATCACCAGAGGAGCCAATCAACGTAACGGTATCCCCTTCCGTGACATGTGGGATATCCGTTACATTAATTAGCAATTGGTCCATGCAGATATTGCCGATTACTTCAGCAAGACAGTCGTTAATAATAACACAAACCTTTCGGTTAGAAAGATATCTTGGATAACCATCTCCGTATCCAATGGTAACCAGGGCAATCTGCTCTGTCGAGGAGGTGGTGTAATTTAGTCCATAACTAATCTTGGAGTTAGGAGGAAGAGTTTTAACTAAAGCTACTTTTGCCTTTAATGAGAAAAGAGGTTTAAAATTCTCCGCTTTGGAGGAAAGGGCAATATCTCCATAAGGCAGTCCCATAAGCAATGTCCCCACTCGAACATAGTCATAGTGAAACTCGGGATAATGAAGGGTAGCAGGAGTGTTTTGAGTATGCAGTATTCCCGGAGAAATGCCCTCTTCTTTTAACTTACATAATAGTTTTTGGAATAATTGATTTTGATGTAGTGTGTAGTCTTTGTCCGATACAATTAGACTGTCAGCAACTGCAAAATGAGTGTAAGTACCTGTAATTGTAAGATTGGGTAGCCGGTAGAGTTCTAAGAGTGGTTTCAAAGTGGAAGCAGTACCATCATAGCAAAGCCCTAATCGGTGCATTCCGGTATCAACCTTTACATGGGCGCTACAGCGACAGCTGTTGTCCTTGCAGAAAGAATTCAGTTTCCTGGCGTATTCAAAGGAAATAAGAGCTTGCGTCAGATGATATTGAATCAGTAGTCCAAAGGCTTCAGGAGAAGTATAGGTTAGGATTAGAATATTCGATTCAATACCACTGTTACGTAGACGAATGGCTTCATCAATATGGGAGACAGCAAAAAAGTCAATCCCAAGGCATTCCATCTCATGAGCAATCGTAACATCTCCATGCCCATATGCCTGATCTTTAATTACTGCCATAATCCTTGTGTCCTTGGAAATTATCTTTTTGGTTTCTACTATATTATGTGCTAATAAATCCAAATCAATCTCACACCATTTTGTAAGCGCTTTTAGTGAATAATCATTCATCCAATGGCTCCTTTCATTAAAACAATTCAATAACTTTTATAGTCATTATTTTCTCCCCATCCCCATAGGATATACGATTTATGAAAAAGGGAAACAAGAGATACGAATGAATAATTATACTACCAATTTACTCCAATTGTTGTAAAAAGTTGAAATATGTCAAAAAATGTTGTATACTCTACTCTATTAAAGTAAAAAAGTAAAAGAAAAGGGGGACATAAGAATGATAAAATTATTAGGTATCTTAATTATTATTTTAGGATTTTCTCTAAAATTAGATTCCATCTTAATCATCATGCTTTCTGCAATCGTAACTGCAGTAGCAGGTGGACTTACACCAGCAGAGCTTCTTACAACGCTAGGTGAAACGTTTGTAAACAACAGAAGTATGGCAATCTTTATCTTAATTATGTTTGTAACTGGTACGTTAGAACGTAACGGTTTAAAAGAAGCAGCAGCTAAATTAATCGGAAAAATCAAGAACCCATCTTCGGGTAAAGTAATCGCAGCTTATGGTGTAATGCGTGGTATCTTCGGTGCATTTAACGTAAGTTTCGGTGGTGTAGCTGGTTTCGTTCAACCAATCATTATGCCAATGGCAACTGGTGCAGTAGAAGCAACTGGAAATGAAATCAACGAAGAACATGAAGAAGAAATCAAGGGTATGGCTTCCGCTATGGAAAATATCGCATGGTTCTTCTGCCAAGTATTATTCG
>JAUNRX010000098.1 GCA_030539495.1 bacterium
CTGAAATGAAAGCAATTCCTGATGATGTGTTAGCAGAATTAAAAGCTTGTGATGTTATCTTAAAAGGACCTACAACAACTCCTAGAAAAGGGGATGAATGGCCAAATGTTGAGTCTGCAAATGTTGCAATGAGAAAGGAACTTGATTTATTTGCAAATGTACGTCCGGTTCGTATCCCAGAGCAAGGTATTGACTGGACATTCTATAGAGAAAACACAGAAGGCGGTTATGCTGCAGGTAAAGAGGGAGTAAATGTAACTGAGGATCTTGGAATTGACTTTACAATTGCAACAAGCGAAGGCTGTGATCGTATCATCCGTGCTGCTTTTGAATTTGCAAAGGCAAATGGCAAGACTAGAGTAACAGCAGTTACAAAGGCAAATATTATTAAAACTACAGATGGTAAGTTCCTTGATACATTCTATAGAATCGCGGCAGAATACGAAGGAATTGCAGCAGATGACTGGTATATCGATATCATGACTGCAAAATTAGTAGATGAAAAACGTAGAAGAGATTTCCAAGTAGTTGTACTTCCTAACTTATATGGGGATATTATTACCGATGAAGCTGCAGAATTACAAGGTGGCGTTGGTACAGCAGGTTCTGCTAACCTTGGTAAAAAATATGCTATGTTTGAAGCTATCCATGGTTCTGCACCTCGTATGGTGAAAGAAGGAAGAGATATCTATGCAGATCCATGTTCGGTAATTCGTGCCGGAGCAATGTTATTATCTCATATCGGTTATAAAGAACAAGCAGATAAGCTATATAAAGCACTTGATATCTGTACAGTAACTGAGAAAAAGCTTGTGATGACAGGCAGAGATACAGGAGCTACAGGAGCTGCATTTGCTGACTATATTATGGAAACAATTGCCCATCTATAAGCAGAACTAATATTTATTATAAAATAACTTATTAGACAAGTTGCGAAACTTATGTAACAATAAACGAGGACATAAGTCCAATAATATGTTAGATTATTTTTCGCTTTCGTTCATCCCGTCAGTAGAGAAAATTAAAGTTACGGATTTTGTCTACTGACGGTGATAAACGATAAAGGATAGGAGGAAAGTCCTTGAACGGGTTAGGTATAGATCAAGAGACGACTGATAAATATTCACTGCGAGGACGTGTGTTTCATCGCATCCGTGAGGATATTTTATCCGGAAAATATAAGATAAATGAAGAATTGAAAGAAAAAGCAATTGCAACCGAATTGGGTGTAAGCAGGACGCCGGTTAGAGAGGCCTTAAGGCAGCTTGAGCTAGAGGGACTTGTAAAGATTGTGCCAAATAAGAGCGCGGTAGTTACTGGGTTATCGCCAAAAGATATGAAAGATATTTACATAATTAGATCCTATCTTGAAGGATTATGTGCAAGACTTGCGTGTGAGAACATAACAGAAAGCCAGATTGAGGCCTTAGAGGAAATCCAGTATCTGTTTGATTTCCATGCAAAGAAGAAGCACTATGACCAGCTCGTGGAATTAGATGATCGGTTTCATGATGTGATTTATGCAGCCAGCAATAGCCGCATGTTAAATCATGTGTTAGTAGATTTTCATCATTATGTGGCAAGACTTCGCAAGGAAACATTAAGTAGCGATGAACGTGCAATTTCCTGTAGTATGGAACACAATGCAATTTTGGAAGCAATTAAAAAGCGAGATGGAGACAAGGCGGAAGAGCTTGGCCATCAGCATATTCTTAATACAATTCACAACATAACAGAAAAAGGCATTGAGTCTCTTTTATAAGAGCCCAATGCCTTTTTTTATGAATGCACACTCATCTGAAAGGAATATGTCGCTATCGCGACCAGCTTTGGCGCGGGCAAAGTATCTTTGACACTTTGATATTATTCAATTATTCAGAAAGTTCTTCCCAGCGTTCCATAAGTTCTTCAAGGCGAGCTTCTGCCTCTTCTTTTTCTTTATTTAACTTAACAAGTTCGGAAACATTTGTATAGATCTCTTCTTTTGTTAAGAGTTCATCGATTTCTTCCGTTCTTGTCTCTAGAGTAGTAATTTCTTCTTCAATCTTCTTTAATTCATTTTGCTTTTTACGTAATTTTGCTTGCTCTTCTTTTTGCTGTTTCCAGTCTAGAGCTCCGGAGGAAGTATTTGTACTGGAATTAGTATTCACAGCAGTAGCAGTAGTCACCGTTTCTACTGGCTTCATATACGCTTTTTCAACTTCTTCTTTTTTTTCAAGATAGTAGTCGTAGTTACCAATGTAGTTTAACATTTGATTATTTGTAAGATCAAGGATTCTTGTTGCGGTCTTATTGATAAAGTAACGATCATGGGAAACGTAAAGAACCGTTCCGGTATAGTTACTAATAGCATTTTCAAGGATTTCTTTACTTACAATGTCAAGATGGTTGGTAGGCTCATCCAGGATTAAGAAGTTTGCTTCACTAAGCATAAGCTTGGCAAGAGAAACACGACCACGTTCGCCACCACTTAATTCTTTTACACGTTTAAATACATCATCATTTGTAAATAGGAATGCTGCAAGAACGTTACGAATTCTCGTATTGTCTAAGTTTGGATAAGCATCCTGAAGTTCTTCAAATAATGTCTTTTCCGGATGAAGGATATGGTGTTCCTGATCGTAGTAACCAATGTTTACTTTACTTCCTAATTTTACATCGCCTTGGTCAGCAGCAATAATTTGATTGATGATCTTAAGGATTGTTGTCTTACCGGTTCCGTTTTTACCAATGATTGCAACTTTTTCCTCACGTTTGATATCAAAGTCAAGACCACAGAATAGCTGATGATTACCGAAGGATTTACTTAGGTTTTCAACCGTAAGCACATCATTACCACTTGTTACATTTGGTTCAAGCTGTAGATGCATGTTGGCTTCATGTGTAATTGGCTTTTCTACACGCTCAATTTTATTTAACATTTTCTCGCGGCTTTCTGCTCTTTTGATAGATTTTTCGCGGTTAAATGATTTTAATTTTGTGATTACTTCTTCTTGGTGTTTAATTTCACGTTGTTGATTTAAGTATTGTTTTAGCTCTGCTTCGCGTAACATTGCTTTTTTCGTAGCATAAGCAGTGTAGTTTCCTTGGAATACCGTTGCTTTAGAATGATCCACTTCTACAATTTTTGTTACGACACGGTCTAAAAAGTAGCGATCATGGGCAACAATAATAACAGCACCATTATAATTAGTTAAATAAGTTTCCAACCAGGCAATAGACTCTAAGTCAAGATGGTTGGTAGGTTCATCTAGTAGGATGACATCAGGCGCAGTAAGTAATAGTTTACCTAGTGCAACGCGTGTCTTTTGTCCACCGGAAAGTGTGCTTGTCTTTTTCTTGAAATCTTCTTCTGTAAAGCCAAGGCCTTTTAATACGCCTGTGATTTCACTTTGATAAGCGTAACCATTTTGAATTTCGAATTCATGAGTAAGGCGGGTGTAAGTGCTTAACATACGTTCAAGCTCTGCACCTTCTACATTTTTCATGTCGATTTCTAATTGACGGATCTTTTTATCTAAGTCGATGATGTTTTGTTTAACTTCAAGCAATTCATCATAGATTGTATTTTCAGTTGATAAATCCTGATGCTGTGGAAGGTAGCCGATCGTTGCACCTTTTGCTAGTGTAACGTCCCCTTGATCAGCGGATAATTGTCCCATAATGATTTTTAAAAGAGTGGATTTTCCGGCACCATTGATACCAACGATGGCAGCCTTTTCTCTTTCATTTATATGAAATGTCACATTGGAAAGAATTTGGTCTGTTCCGAATGATTTGCTAATTGAATTACATGCTAATATCATTTTTAGTAGTCCTTTCACGATAGTAAATGATAAAACTCTAGTTTTTAGCTTATCACATTTTGCTAGTATGTGCAATAAAACGAAAAAACGTATCGTATTTGATATAAAACAAGCCCCCAAAAGATGCATTAGAAAAAGTAAGTAGATTACATGTTTAAGTATTGATTCTGTAGTATAATATATGGTATGATTTTGTTAAAAATATAACGAATATTATACTGTATGAAAATCATGGAATAATATTGGTTATACTGATGGAATGGAGGAGAATAAGATAAGAAAATAAATATAGTTAGAAAAAAAGTAAGAAGAAATGGTACAAAATAGTTATAATATTAACGAGTAAAATATTAATAGGAAAGAAGTTTGACAAGCATAGGACATTCTACTATAATGAAATATGTATGTTAAAATGTCGTAAAGGAGGATATAGACTTGACAGATAAGGGGATATCACTAGCAGTTATAAAACGTTTGCCAAGATACTATCGATATCTTGGAGAATTACTTGAGAATGATGTGGTTAGAATATCATCAAAAGAGTTAAGTGAAAAAATGCAAGTTACTGCATCACAGATACGACAGGATTTAAACAACTTTGGAGGCTTTGGACAACAAGGTTACGGATATAATGTTGAATATTTATACACTGAAATAGGAAAGATATTAGGCTTAGACAGAAAGTACAATATCATTATAATTGGTGCTGGTAATTTAGGTCAGGCACTTGCCAATTATACTGATTTTGAACGTCGAGGCTTTAAAATAAAAGCAATTTTTGATATTAATCCAAGATTAATCGGATTATCCATTCGCGGCATTGAAGTGCGCATGATGGATGAACTGGAAGAGTACGTAAAGAAAGAAGAAGTACACATTGCAGTTCTTACGATTCCTAAGACGAAAGCACCAAAAGTTGCGCAAGATTTAGTGAGCTGGGGCATAAAAGCAATCTGGAATTTTGCTCCTGTTGATTTGAATTTACCAAAAGAGATCAAAGTAGAGAATGTTCATTTAGCAGAAAGCTTAATGCGCTTATCTTATGATTTAAAAACTATGCAAGAAAATGAAGAAAATCAAGAAACAGGTCTCTGATAAATCGTATTTGATGTCGATATAAATTGTATGCAATGATTTATATACGAAGGATGGTTTAACAATGGCGAAGAAAAAAGATGAAATTGCACTAATGAAGAATGAACTAGCGAAGCTTGCACATGTAAGACATCTTCCTATTTTAACGTTAGATCAAAGATGGCATTTGTTATTTCCAGAAGAAAAAAAGACGTCTGCGATTAAAAAAATGGAAAAGAGATTAAATGATCTGCTGAAAGAGCAAGGAAAATTAATTCAAGATGCTAAGGAAATGAAAAAGCTTAAAAACTCATTTATGGCTGGCATCGTAAGCAATATGCAGCAATCGAATGAAACAAAAGATGAGACTGCAAGGATTAAAAAACTTGAAAGCAGTCAAAGATATATTAAAGAAATTAATGAAAAACTAGCAGTTTATGATAATGAACTGGAGAGTATACCAAAAGAGATTACCAAAGTAAATCAACAGCTTATGATAGAAAGCGTACGTATTTGCTATGGCGATCTTTATAAAAACAAGGTCCAGATTGGTGCAATGAATGAGTGGATTGATAAGACTAGAACAAAGTTGAAAGAAACACTTGTACAGAAACAGGAGATGGAGGATAAGAATTCCGAAATCTATTCTTATATGCATGATATCTTGGGACCACAAGTGATAGAAATCTTTGATGAAGATCATAAAGAACTATAGCTTGTGTAATTTGTTAGTAAAAAAAACTTGAGAATAGAGGAAATATTGTGATTATTGGAATTGGTATGGATATGATCGAAAATGAGAGAGTGTTAAAAGCACTTGAGAATCCACATTTTATAGAACGATATTTTTCTGCAAAAGAACAAGAATTAATACAACAAGATAAAGGAAAGGCTGCAGGAAATTATGCGGTCAAAGAGTCAGTGGCGAAATCTTTTGGAACAGGTTTTCGTCACTTTTCTTTATGTGACATAGAAGTTCTTCGTGATGAGCTTGGCAAACCTTATGTGAATTTATTTGGAGGGGCCAAACGCATGGCGGAGCAACTTGGAATAGATGTAATTCATGTTTCAATTACAAATACAAGGGAGAATACAAGTGCGTTTGTAGTTGCAGAAAAGAGGTAAGCAGGATGGAGTTTGTTGTTGATGGAAAAACAATGAAACAGCTGGATGACTATACAGTAAATGAGATAGGAATCCCAAGTCTTGTCCTTATGGAGAGGGCGGCATTAGCATTTACCAACGTTTTACTAGAGAAAATTGTATATGTAGATAGTATAATTGTTTTGACTGGTCCAGGTAATAATGGAGCTGATGGTGTTGCTATTGCTAGACTACTAAAGCTAAAGGGGTATCAGGTAGAAGTCTACATAATGGGAGAAACTAAGCAGTTTTCAATGCAGTTGAAAGAACAAATTAGCATAGCAACAAAATTAGGAGTTAATTTTATAAACAATGCCAAGATATCTGAATATACTGTAGTAATAGATGCAATCTTTGGGATTGGGTTGAGCAGACCGATTTGTGGAAAAATAGCAAATGTAGTTGAATGTGTGAATCGCTGTGACAATCAAGTGTTTTCGGTGGATATTCCTAGCGGAATTCACTCAGGTTGTGGAAAAGTCATGGAACATGCAATTCATGCAGACTATACAGTGACATTTGGTTATCAGAAAATGGGTATGCTTATGTATCCAGGGTGTCAGTATGCAGGCCAGGTAATTATAGCCGATATTGGATTTCCAACATTGGAGTTTGCGAATGTAATACCATCTGGTTTCGTCTATCAAAAAGAGGATTTGAAGCTGTTACCAGTACGTCCAAGTGACTCCAATAAAGGGGATTTTGGAAAAGTTATGGTTATAGCAGGTTCAAAGAATATGAGCGGTGCTTGTTATATGTCTGCAAAAGCAGCATATAGAATAGGAGCTGGGCTTGTTAAAATACTGACCGTGGAAGAAAACCGTACCATTTTACAAACAATGTTACCAGAAGCTATCATTTCGACATATCACGGAGAAACAATTGAAAAAGAGATTGATCAGATACGAAAAGAAATGAAGTGGGCAAGTACAATTGTTTTTGGACCAGGAGTTGGTGTGAGCGACAGTTCAAGAACATTACTTTCTTTAGTTTTGCAAGAGAGTCATGTTCCGACAATTATTGATGCTGATGGACTTAATCTGCTTTCCGAAATGGGCAGCATAGAGGAGATTCCATTAAATGAGCACATAATTCTTACACCCCATTTAAAAGAAATGTCTCGACTTTTACATGTTGACGTAAATGAGGTAAAAGAAAAGGTGATTGAAATTGCAAAACAGATTTCAAAAGAGAAAAATTACACATTAGTTCTGAAGGATGCCAGGACACTTGTTGCAGGTAAGAATAACTTGTACATTAATACGAGTGGGAATGATGGTATGTCTACAGGTGGGTCTGGAGATGTCTTGACAGGTGTAATTGCAGGACTATTAGCACAGGGAATGGAAAATTATCAGGCAGCATGTCTGGGAACGTTTATTCATGGGATGTCAGGAGATGTGGCAGCATACAAGAATGGCAGATATTTTCTTATGGCAACGGACATAATTGATCATTTGAGAGATGTGTTGTTGGTATAAGAAAAAATACAAGCGCTATAAGATAAAAAAATAGTTGAAGTACTTGTAATCTTTATAAAAAAAATATAAAATGCTAGATAGCGCTAATTTTGCGCTTTATATTGAAAAGATTACTACAAGAGAATAGAATAGAATAAAGTAAATATTTAGGTATAAATTTTTCTTATTATTTGGGTACACCAATTAAAACTAAATTTACGAAAGAAGTGAATAGTTTAATGGAATATTATCGTGTTCAGGCAAAAATAGACTTAGATGCTATTTGCCATAATTTAAGGGAAACAAAAAATCGACTTGCAGATGGCGTGAAGCTAATGGCGATTATCAAGGCAGATGGATATGGTCATGGAGCGGTGCCAATCGCATGGGCAGCGGACAGCATTGTGGATGCTTATGGAGTTGCAATCATTGAGGAGGCATTAGAACTTCGTAGTGCTAATGTAACTAAGCCAATTTTGATTTTAGGATATACATCTCCTTTGCAATATGAAGACTTAATTAATAATGAGATCACTCAGACGATTTATAGCTATGATATGGCACAACAGCTATCCTTATGCGCAGGACGTTTAGGGAAAGAGGCAATGGTTCACATTAAGCTAGATACCGGAATGAGTCGTATTGGATTTAAAGACAACGATGATAGTGTGAAAATAATTAAGGCAATTCAAGAGTTACCTAACATTAAGATAACAGGCATGTTTACTCATTTTGCATGTGCAGATATGACAGATAAGACATCTGCAAATAAGCAATTTGATAGATATCTGGCATTTGCTGCAAAGATCGAAGAAGCAGGTGTCAATATTCCAACGAAACATGCGGCAAACAGTGCAGCTATCATTGATCTGCCAAGTACTTATTTGAATATGGTTCGAAGTGGGATTTCCACATATGGATTATATCCAAGTGATGAAGTAAATAAAAATGAATTAATAATAAAACCTGCTCTTGAGTTAATTACAAGAGTAGTTCATGTAAAAGAAGTGGAAATCGGTACAGGGATTGGATACGGAAGTACCTTTATTGCGGAACGAAAGACTACGGTCGCTACGGTTCCTGTTGGTTATGCAGATGGTTATCCTCGAGCATTATCTAATAAAGGTTATGTTCTTATTCAAGGAACAAAGGTTCCAATTATTGGCCGAGTTTGTATGGACCAGTTTATGGTAGATGTCACAGATCTTTCAGAAGTGAAAGTTGGAGATAAAGTAACTTTAATAGGAACTGATGGAAATGAAACAATTACCGTAGAAGAGTTAGCCGATATGGCGTATACATTTAACTACGAATTTGTTTGTGATATCAGTAAACGAGTTCCTCGAGTTTACTATAAAAATAGTGAAAAAGTTGGGGAGATTAGATATCGTGGAGAATATAGATTAAATTCTCTACAGATTTAGTATATGTTTTGCAGAAAAAGAACTTGATATTGTAGACAGAAGTAAAGGTAAGCATTAGTATAAAGATTTTTAGATGTAATTGTTTTAGGCTTTTAAAAAAATTTAGAATTAGATGCACTTTATGGAATACACAAGTTAAATCTGGCAATAATAAAGCTAAAGCCAAAATAGACGGAGTGTGAATAAAGTGATTATAAAAAGAGGCGATATTTTTTATGCAGACCTACGCCCTGTAATAGGATCAGAACAAGGTGGCGTACGTCCTGTATTAATAGTTCAGAATGATACGGGTAACAAGCACAGTCCAACAGTAATTTGTGCTGCGATTACTTCAAAAATGAATAAAGCAAAATTACCTACACATGTAGAGTTAGATGCTGAGAAATATGGAATTGTTAAGGATTCTGTAATTCTGTTAGAACAAGTAAGAACAATTGACAAATCTCGATTAAAAGAGAAAGTTTGTCATTTAGATGATGATGTATTAAAGAAAATAGATAAAGCATTATTAATAAGCTTAGCTCTTAATACATAATACGACAGAGAGTATTTGGTAAAGCTTAGATACAAAGGAAGTTATTAAGAGTTAAAAAATCAATAGGTTATAATGAACTAATCGAGAACATCAGTAGCTCATATAAACCAATAAGTATTGCAATATGAACTGAATTGTTCTTGATTACAATACATAAAATTTAGGTATAAAAGAAAGCCTGTCACATCCAAAATAATAGATGTAACAGGCTTTTTTATGTATTAGAGGATTATGATTTATTTGATGAAAGATGCAACAAAAAAGAATGTGTAACTGGCACATTCTTTTTAATATATATTATATGTGGGGAGGAGAGAGTGATATGTTTCACTTTCTGACTCTTATTATAGTGATAAAATATGTGCAGATTATGTCTAAGAAAATAACATTTTGTGAACAAAGGCGTTCATAGAATAGAAATAAAATAATCATTGAAACAGGAGAAAAGAATGAGAATTACTGTATTATGTGTAGGAAAAATTAAAGAAAAATATTTTGTACAAGGGATTGAGGAGTATGCAAAACGTTTAAGCCGTTACTGTAAATTAGAAATCGTGGAAGTTCCTGATGAAAAAACTCCGGATGGCGCAAGTGAAGCAATTGAGCTTCAGATCAAGAAAAAAGAGGGCGATAAGATCCTTAGCAAAATCAAAGATGGTTCTTATGTAGTGGCACTTGCAATCAACGGAAAACAGTATGATTCTGTAGAATTCGGTGAGAGAATTGAAAAACTTGGCGTTATGGGCGAAAGCCATATTGTATTTGTAATTGGGGGTTCTCTTGGCCTTGATGAAAGAGTACTTGCATTGGCAAAAGAGAAAATTAGTTTTAGCAAGATGACATTTCCTCATCAGATGATGAGAATGGTGTTGTTAGAACAGGTGTATAGAGGATTTCGAATTGTGAATGGAGAACCGTACCACAAATAAGGGCGTACGCTGAAAGAATAAGAATATTACATGGTTTATAGAAAAGTAATTAAGCTTGATATAGACAATGTAATATTTTTTTAGTAGCTACTAGTTTTCAGGATACATATCATAGAAAAAGTACAAAGAGCAACTATAGAGAGGTAATTAAGTTATGAGAATGAAAAGAATATTAATCGAGGGTTATTGTGAAAAGAATAGGGTATCTAAGAAGGATAACAAGCCTTGTAGAGAATATAAAGGTGAATTTGGACCACATTGTGTAGAATGTGATTGGTTTAGTTGGACACCAGCAGAGAATGCATTTGTATATACGAATAAAAATAGTACGGTTGATAGTGATGATGTAATTCAATTTGGAGATGAGATGGAGGCAGATGACTTTAACTCTGAAAAATATATTAGGCTATGGCATAAAATATGTAGCAAGAAAATTGATGAGGCCTATGAGGAATTTATGAAGTATAGAAATGCTGGAATAGATGAAATACAATAAAGTGAAAAGGGGGATAAAAAAAGAGAGAGTACGCCCATGCTACTAATATGGAGAACCGTATCATAAATAAGTAGAGTTGTGTTTAATAGGAGAAATTTAATTATGGATAATAAAAAGCAACGTGGACAACGAAGAAAACTATTAAGCCTTAAGAAAAATATAGAAAAGTTTCAGCCATTTCAATATATAGAAGAGGATTATGAGCATTTTCATGTGCCATGTAGGAATGACTTTATTAATAGTAAGAGAACTAGTGGGAAGATAAAGACTGCTTTTATCAAAGGATGGATTGCTACTACAGAAAAGTTTATAGAACAAAAACCATCTGAGCTAACATTTTGTAAAGTTGTATCTTTGATATGTGAACAAAATTTGTGGGATTCACAAATAATAATTTTTTATAGTGAGGATTACTATAATTCATTTTGGAATCGTCAGGGAGACGAACAGAAATGGACATTGAATAAAGAGGACCATTCGCTGATACAGGAACGAAATGTCCAAACAAAATTAAAGGAAGTTTCATATGATGAAGAAATTATTGATGAGAATGAGAAATTTAGTGAAATACTGTGGTTTTACTTGGAGTAGATAGAAAATGAATTAAGTTTGGATATAGAAAATATCTGTATCATTAAGAAATAAAAGTTTAGGATAGCTTATGTAGGTTAATAATAAAGGCAAGGGAGACGTGACTCCCATGCCCTGCCAAGTACATTATGCTTCAACTACATTTGTAGGCCCCTGTTGAGCAATATACTTATCCTTCCACAGCGTAAAAGCTTATTTGTTGCTTAAGGATATTAGCGTAATGATAATTTCAATGAAATTACATAGCACTAACAGAAGTGTTAAAACTTCCATAATTGTCATAGGAAACACCTACTTTCTTGGAAACTAGATGTAGGCTGATTAGGTAATGTTGCTTGGTTACATATAGCTTAGCAGAAGGATATTAAGGATTAAATATACTAAGAAAAGTTACGATTATATATGTAATAACTAAACTCTCCCTTAGTATAGATACGGAGAACCGTACCACAAATAAGTGGAGATTGAGTAATACCAGAATTATCTGTAATAAGAAAAGGAGTCAGGAGTAGTGAAATTAACAAAAGAAGAAGTAAAGTATTTATTAAGTCCTGAATTTGTATCTGTAAGAGGAGAACTAGAGGTATCTTTTTATTTAGAAGGAGACGACCAGTATTCTGAGTGCTGGATGGGGAAAATGATGGACCGTGGAAAGACAGACCAAGAAATATTTTGGTATGGTTTAGTTGAGGATGGAACGCAATCTTATAATTTTAGTACCTCAGAGGAACTTTTGCAGGCAAAAGTCTTTTATGGAAAAGATTTATTGGAAGTTTTAGAGCAAATAGATTGGTATTCATTAGATGCTTGTGATTTTGAAGAAATGTGGAACTATTATCAAGGAAATATAGATTAAAAGAAGATACAGTTTTAGACTCTCATTTAGATAGGATATGGAGAACCGTATCACAAATAAGGGCGTATGCTGAAAGAATAAGAATATTACATGGTTTATAGAAAAGTAATTAAGCTTGATATAGACAATGTAATATTCTTTTAGTATGATTTCAAACTTAAAAGTTCACAGTATCTGAGGGTATTATAGCTACGATAAAAATAAAGGAGAAGTATGATTATAATATTACAATTATCATACAAGGAAAAATGGATTATAAACATTGGATAAAAGAATTGATACGATTAAAGAAACAATATTGGGATTTACATGGTGATGATGAGTCTGAAACAGAAGAGAGAACAAAGCTATATTGTAAGCCATATATGGTATTGTCTTACATAATTTCTTTGGTATGTATATATCATCTATTGGGCACGACATGGGAGGGGAAGATGGGAATAATAACTTACCTAATTATGATGATGGGAGTAGAGGATATAATGCAGAGTTTAGTAATAATATCTGTACTTTTCACAGCACAAGGGAGTATATTTTTTGGAAATTCAAGGTGGCTGTCAAGAATAGCAATTTGTATCCAGGTAATATTCGTATTTACAATGTTGTCATATATTTTAGTTCATGTTAACAGTGTAAATGAATATATTGAAAGAGCAAGTGGAAGTATCTTATTGCTTTTATCTTCAATTGTGTTTTGTACAGGAACATTTCTAAAAAAAGCGGAGAAATAATGATAAGTTAATTGAATACATCAGTAAGCAAGACGAAGTTTCCAGCAAGGGAGCTTCGTCTATTTTGGTGTGTAAAAATATTTTGTGTTTGATACAAAGCTAATAGGTAGAGTAGATTTAAGTGGATTTACAAATAATAACAGTAAATGAATGAGTTTCGACATATATAATATAGTATAAGGAATAGATAAAAGGTACGTTCGTGATATTGATACGGAGAACCGTACCATAAATATCAGAGAGTTTTACAATACTGTAAAAAGCATGTAGGGCGGAGATGGAAAAGTAAGTAACACTTTATACGAAAGGAGAAAATTATGAAAAGACAAAAAATTATGGATGTTTTAGAAGAGGCTATGGAAATAGGAAAATCAGTTATCCCAAGGGGGAATGTTGCCACATATATTCCAGAACTTGCTAAGGCAGATAAGCACAAGTTGGGAATTTGTTTGCATACAGTAGACGGCAGCTTTTATAATATTGGTGATTATGAGGAACGTTTTACTATACAGAGTATTTCCAAGGTTATTACTC
>JAUNRX010000012.1:0-42821 GCA_030539495.1 bacterium
TAATTGATACTTAGTAATAATTCATACTTAATAAAGAGGGAGTTTGTATTCTTTGTAGAAAAGAGTACAGGCTCTCTCTTTTTTTTATTACGAGGAAATTTCTCTTGAAATCCCCCTCATAATGAAAAAACGCCCTAAAAAGAAGGGAAAAGTGTGTGTTCCTTGTAAAGGACTTAAGACGCGCGAGTGTGTGGAACACACTCTATTGTCTTTAAACTATGGTATAATCTTAATAAAAATAAGCAGGAGGTAGAAACTGTGAATGAATTTAAGGGATATAAAAAAGGAGTTAATTTAGGAGGATGGCTGTCTCAATGTCCTTATAAGAAAAGTCATTATGAAACATTTATTACAAAACAGGACATACTGGATATTGCAGAGAAAGGTTATGATCATGTACGACTGCCAGTAGATTATGAAGTAATCATTGATGATGATGGAAGCATAAAAGAGAAAGGCCTTGCCTATATCGATCACGCGATTCTTTGGTGTAAGGAGGCCGGACTGCATCTAATTCTAGATTTACATAAGACCAAAGGATATACATTTGATCAGCCAGAAACTGCCCATGCATTCTTTCAAGAAGAGAGCCTAACCGATTTCTTTCTAGAGATTTGGCACATCCTTGCAACTCGATATGGAAGCTGCAAATGGGTTGCCTTTGAACTGTTAAATGAAATTGTTCCCTATGATGTGGCAGAGGATTGGAACCGTATTGTGGAAAAAACAATTCATGTCATTCGACAGATTACTAAAGATACCTATATTATTATTGGCGGTGTCTGCTATAACAGCGTAGGCACGGTAAAGTTATTGCGTTTTCCGAAGGAAGAGAACCTGGTAGCAACGTTTCATTGTTATGAGCCATTTTTCTTTACTCACCAAGGGGCAAGCTGGGTAGAAATTATACCAAAAGGATTTACCATGAAGTATCCGGAAGAGTTTTCAAAAGCAAAAACGTATCTTGCAGCATCCATTCAGGAAAAATTGCAGAAGAAAGGAATCAACGAGTTTGGACCGGACTTTTTTGAAACCTTATTTGAGGAAGCAATCGAGGCTGCCGATCAACAGCAGGTTTCTTTATATTGTGGAGAATATGGCGTAATTGATACTGCAGATCTTGAAAGCACAAAGAAATGGATTGCTGATATTGAGCAGGTATTTGAGCACCATCACATTGGACATGCAATCTGGAACTATAAAGGATTAAGTTTTGGCGTAAAAGAAAGAGCCTTATTTTAACGAAAAATTAATGATAATGAGGCTTTTTGGTGGTAGAATATGTGAATAGCAGTTCGAGACGCTTATATTGAGAGGAGAAAGTCATGAGTAACGAGATTAAAGATGCCATCCAAAAAGTAATCATAGGAAAAGAAGAGGTTATTGACCTAGTGCTGACAAGCTTACTTGCAGGTGGCCATGTATTATTAGAAGATATGCCCGGAACAGGAAAGACAATGCTTGCAAAGACCCTTGCAGCAGCAATCGATGCTTCCTTTGCAAGGATTCAGTTTACCCCAGATTTACTACCATCTGACGTAACTGGATTAAATATATTTAATCGTAAGACCAATGAATTTGAATTCCATAAGGGACCGGTCTTTTGCAATATCCTTTTGGCAGATGAGATAAACCGTGCAACCCCAAGGACGCAGTCAAGCTTACTAGAATGTATGGAAGAAAAACAAGTAACAGTAGATGGAGTCACAAGAAAGTTAGAAAAGCCATTTTTCGTAATTGCAACCCAGAATCCGATTGAGACATCCGGAACATTTCCATTGCCAGAAGCCCAGCTGGACCGTTTTATGATGAAGTTATCCATGGGGATGGTGACAGGAGCCCAAGAGGAAGAAATTTTACTACGATTTATGAATGGAAATCCATTAGAAGAAGTGAAGAGTGTCTGCACTAAACAGCAGATTTTAGATTTACGAGAAGAAGCAAAAAAAGTGTATGTACATAAAGAATTAATTACCTATATTCAAAAGATTGCAGAAGCAACAAGAAATAATAAAGAAATCCTTGCAGGGGTCAGTCCAAGAGCAACAATCGCGTTATTGAAGGCTTCTCAGGCATATGCAAAGATTAAGGGGAGAACTTACGTAGTGCCAGAGGATATTAAATTCCTTGCGCCGTTTGTATTGGCACATCGCCTTGTATTACAGGACAGTTTTGGAGATTCCCAGAGTGCAGTCACTCTAGTAAAACAAGTATTGCATACGGTATCCGTACCAACGGAGGAATGGAGTCGATAATATGACAATTATAGTAGCAGTCCTGGTGACCATGTTGCTTTCCTATGTGATGCTATCTGTTTATGAATGGAAGTGGAATAAAAATCTAGACGTCTCCATTCAATTTGAACAGGATCATGTAAATGAAGGCGAATCAGGAACAATAAAGGAAGTTGTTGTAAATGAAAAACGTCTTCCCTTGTTATCTTTATTAATCAAGTTTCCCATTGATCGCTCCATTGAATATAGTAATACCGAAAATACGAAGATCACAGATATGCAGTATCGTAATGACTGTATTGTGGTACATCCATTTGAACGGGTCACAAGAACATTTCAGGTCATGTTTACAAAGCGAGGATATTATCGGATTGAGGAAAAAGAATTGGTTGCTGTAGAATTCTTTTATCGAACCTCATTTGTAGAGATGCGAAAGAATGATTCTGGTATTTATGTGTATCCTTCCCGAACCAAGGTAAGGCAGATTGAGGCCAGTTTTGAGCGAATGATGGGAGAGTACGTAAGTAAAACTTTTGTATATGAAGACCCCTTTGAATTTCAAGGTATCCGGGCTTATGAGCCTACGGATCCTATGAAAAAGATTAACTGGGGAATTTCAGCCAAGACAGGAGAACTTATGGTAAACCAGTTCTATGATACCAATCATTGTTCCGTCACCATATTCCTTTTAACCATGGAAAATGAAGGGATGGGATATTATGAGGATTTAGCAGAAGAAGCAATCCGTATGGTTCGAACCTATCTAGAAGTTCTCCTAAGAAAAGGAATACCGGTAAAAGTGGTTACCAATGCAAGTGATATGGAAACAAAGAAGCGCATTGAAGTCAAAGAGGGTGCGGGCATGGCACATATGGAGTATTGCTTAAAGCAGTTAGCAAAGATTGACGCAAAGAGCAGTGCATGCGAGTTTACGGAGTTATTCAAGCAGCAAGGAAAAAGCAGTAATGGCTTGTCGTTGTTAGTCAGCGTATCCCAATCAGATGCATTGAAAGCAGCCTTTGAACAGTATTTAGGAAAGCAAGGAGTAGGACAGTGGATGATTCCGGTTCATTCCCACTTAGAGCGAAATGCCTCTTCTAGACGAGTACAGATTATTTATGGGGAGGTGGAATAAATGAGTGATCGTATCTGTGAAGAATTGAGCCAGATCATCCTTGCAGTCATACTCTATCTTACAGTGACCAGCCTTGTGGAAAATGGAGATGTAGTAAATGTAGCAGGGGTTGTGGCAATTGCGCTAATTGCCTTTGGGATTACAAAGATTGATGAGAAGGTGGAAAGCGCCATTGCCTATTTCCTAATTATGACCCTTTTAATTATTTGCCTTGGATTTGTATGGGTAGAGTTTCATCTCAAATCGAGTCCCTCTGTTTTAGGGATAAGCTTTTTTATAGGAGCCAGGTGTATGCGGTCAAGAGTGGGAAGGAAGTATGATGGTTTCTTAGTCCCTAATGTGGGAAGCTTTGCACTAATAACAGTTTGCTATATTGTAATTGAGAGCTTTAAATATCGTAGCACAGGAAATATTATGATTTTCCTAAGCGTAATGTATCTGTTGCTTCTAGTATATTACGGAAATACAAATGGCCTTAAACGATATATCTGGGATCGAAAAGAAACAACTGTCATGGCAGGAGGCATTATGAGGAAGATGACCATCCGTTATACTGTGGCATATGTAGTTATGCTGGGGCTTGTACTTTTTCTGGTCACAAGGTTTTCCTATGGAAGCGTGTACGGTATACTAAGTCATGTATTTTCCGGTATCTTTTCAGAAGAGGGAATCGAAAAGTTAGAGGAGTATCAACAGGATATCATCCTAAGTCCTATGCCTACCATGGATCCTTCCATTACAAAGAAGCCATATCAGCAGCCACAAGAAATGGGACCGAAAGCACTAATATCCATTATTGGTGTGCTACGGATCATAGCCCTGTTCCTAGTGGTAATCCTAATTATTTTCTTAATCGTACATGCAATAAGCCGAAATGGAAAGAAACAAGAAATCGAGGAAGAAGTAACAGATACAAGGGAAAAGCTACTGCATCCAAAGAGAAGGCAAAGAGAAGAGGAGCAAAACGAAAGTAATGCCAATAAGGCAATCCGTAAGCTGTATAGAAAGCAAATGAAAGGATTTTGGAAAGCACCTGGAGTAACGAAGGAAGATAAGACGCCTAAGGAACAGCGCGAATTGAAGAATAAGTCTGGCGGCCATATTAATGAAGAAGTCGTAGAACTTTATGAGAAAGCCAGATACAGTGAAGAAGAACTGGAGCATGATGAGGTAAGAAAATTTAAAGCTTTATTAAAGTAAGAAATACATAAAAAAAGCTGCCGCATAAAGCGACAGCTTTTTGGTTTTATACCGTTTCTTTGTCTCTGTAAATCATGTAGTAAGTTACTAACATAGCTACTAAAGCAATACTTCCGGCAATTAAACCATAGTAACCATTTTGAGTAATACCGGCAGCTAAGAAGCCGATGATACAGCAAACTGCAACACTAAGTGCATATGGAAGCTGCGTATTTACATGGTCAATATGATTACATTGGGCACCTGCACTTGCAAGGATGGTAGTGTCGGAGATTGGGGAGATATGATCGCCACAAACTGCACCGGCAAGGATTGCTGCAACACTTACGACAAGCATGTTGTGTCCTGGGAATACAGAAGCTGCAATCGGAATTAAGATTGCAAATGTTCCCCATGAAGTACCAGTTGAGAATGCTAATCCGATAGAAATAACGAAGAAGATTGCAGGTAAGAACATAGCAACACCGGCAATATTTTCAGGATTCATATGGGAAGCAACGAAACCTTGTAAGTTAAGGTATTCTTCGGAACAAATTCCGGAAAGAGTCCATGCTAAACATAAGATCGTAATGGAAGGAGTCATTGCTTTAAATCCTTCTACGATACTTGAGCAGAACTGATTAAAGTTAATGATCTTACGTGGTAAATATAGTAGGAACGTAAACACTAATGTAAAGAAGGAGGAAAGTACCAGACTTCTTCCGGCACTAGTATCTGCGAAAGCATCTCGAATAGAGATTCCTTGTCCACTAAAGTAACCACCAGTGTAAAGCATAAATCCAACTGCAGATAGAATCAAGAATAGAATAGGAAGAACTAAGTCGATTACACGACCAGTACCAACGATTTCAAATTCTTCACTGTCTGCTTCAGAGCTTGTATCTAAACCAGCTTCTTCTACTTTTTTCATTTTGAAGAGATCAATCCCAGAAATAATGATAAATAGCATAAATACAAGTGTAAATAATGCGTAAAAATTAAATGGAATTGTTTGTAAGAAGATACTAAAGCCCTGATCTTTCATATTCTCAGGTAAGGAAGTTGCAACAGCAGCAGCCCAACTGGAAACTGGAGCGATAATACAAACAGGAGCAGCAGTTGAGTCAATGATATACGCAAGTTTTGCTCTTGTTATTTTATGCTTATCCGTAACAGGTCGCATAACAGTGCCGACCGTCAAACAGTTAAAATAATCATCTACGAAAATAAGGGAGCCAAGTGCTGTAGTAGCAAGTAAGGCACCACGTTTTGTCTTAATTACGCCAGAAGCCCAGTTACCATACGCGAGGCTGGCACCAGATTTACTGATTAATGCAACTAAGATTCCAAGTAATACAAGGAAAATAAGAATGTCAGCGTTGCCACTCATTTTATCACCCATTACGCTGAATGTAGTATCGACAGCCGTAATTGGATTTCCATTTACTAAAAGCAATGCGCCTGACAGGATACCAATAATTAACGAGACATAAACTTCTTTAGTAGCTAAAGCAAGGATAATCGCAATCATTGGAGGTAATAATGTCCAAATTGTTGCTTGCATAAAAATGTAATTCCTTTCTTAAGTTATATATATATTCAACCCGGGATGGCCCAGATTAAGTATTTTATTCCTAGTAATCTTATAATTATTCATTACTAACTTTTACAGTGTACACGAATTACGTTTAAAATGCAATTGTAATGTCAAATTTGAAAAAATTACATTACTCTGCTGACACATTACTATGGAAAAGTCAGTGTAAGGGAGAAATAAGAAGATGAAAAGTGCTCGTCAAATTTGAATTCTGTGCTATAATAAAAAAGACAAAAGGAGGAGGCTAAAGGAATGACTACAAAGGAATTAACAAGGAAAATTACAGTCGGGAATGACTCGAATTGTGATTTCCGAACGATAAAAGAAGCATTACATAGCATACCAGAACTTAATAAGGTCCCAACAACTATCTTCATTAAGAAAGGAATTTATGAAGAGAAGCTTCAAATTACCACACCATATGTTACGTTGGTTGGGGAAGACAAAGAGGACACGCTGATTACCTTTGGTGATTATGCGAGGATGAAATTTCCTGATGGTTCACTGATCCGTACATTTAATACGTATACAGTATTTGTAGGAGCAGATGATATCACCATTCAGAACCTTACAATCAAAAATAGCGCAGGCCTTGGCGAAAAAGTAGGACAGGCAGTAGCATTATATGTAGAAGGTAGCAGAGTCAAAGTGGAAGACGTAAGACTATTAGCAAACCAAGATACGTTATTTACCGGTCCATTACCACATAAACCAGTAGAAGGAAATGACTTCGGAGGACCGATGGAGGGCAAAGAGCGTATTGTTGGAAAGCAATATTATAAGAATTGCTACATCGAAGGAGACATTGATTTTATCTTTGGATCTGCAACTGCTGTATTTGAACATTGTGAGCTCTTCTCGAAAGATTTAGGAAAAGAAGAAAATGGTTACGTGACTGCAGCTAGTACGTATGACGGACAAGAATTTGGTTATGTATTCATTGACTGCAAATTTACAAGTGATGCGAAAGCGGAAACGGTATATCTAGGACGTCCTTGGCGTGATTATGCAAAGACAGTTCTAATCCATTGCGAAATCGGTGAGCATATTCATAAAGAAGGATGGAACGATTGGAACAAAGAACTTGCGAGAAAGGTTGCATTTTACGGTGAGTATGATTCATATACCCATGAACAAAAACCAGTCGACTGCAGTGGCAGGGTAGCTTGGTCGCATGTCTTTAATAAGGAGGAAGCGTCTAAGTACACGCTATTTAATATTTTAGGTCCAGACGAATGGTATAACTAAGTGATTATTAGTGCAAACACTATAAATATAATTAGAATAGTTGTCGATATACTGTGTAAGAGGATATTTGGTTCTCTTGCACAGAGTTAAACGACAGCCTTAGAGAAGGAACCGCCGTTTAGAAGGAGGGAGTGAGTACAGCAACGAAGTCAGAAAAAGTGTTAGCCGTGCAACCCATTAGACCGATCGGAACGATAGAAAAATACATACGGAAAGACAGCAGAGATTCCAAAAAAGGCGGAAAAAAGGAAGTGGGATTTGACACAATATTAAAAGAAAAGCTGAATAACAATGTCGAACAAGCAAATACCAGTGAAGCCGAGTTGATGTTATATTATAATAACAGAGCTAGAGCAATCTCTTATGCAGAGTTCGACAGGTTTCACACACGAGGATGACTTGAAGGAGTACAAAAGATGACAAACAATTATATAGTAAGGTAAGCCGGTATATATGCCCTCCCAGCGTATAACCGGCTTATTTTAGTTTACGGGATACTATAAATTCTTTATGCCCTATTATAATAGGTAGAAGTATTTGGTAAAATTATAATATAATAATATAATGTAATATAGAAAAGGAGGAGCAAGAATGTCCGGTACATATATTAATTTATCCCAGGAAAATCTAAGCGAGCAGCATCTTTGCTGTGCGATTGCAGATAAAAAGCATCAGGCTGGGGTAGAGGTAAAAAAGGCATGGTTAAGTGAGAGAATGAAAGAGGGACATGTATTTCGAAAATTAGATAAGAAAGGCAAAGTATTTATTGAATATGCACCTCTTGAAAAGGCTTGGGTTCCGGTTGAAGGAGAAAACTATATGTATATCTATTGCTTATGGGTATCTGGAAAGTTTAAAGGAAAAGGGCATGGCAAGGAATTGTTAGAATATTGTATCCAGGATGCAAAAGCAAAAGGTAAATCAGGAGTCTGCGTAATCAGCGCTAAGAAAAAGAAGCCATTTCTTTCGGATAAGAAGTTTATGTTAAGCTTTGGGTTTCAGGTAGTCGATACCATAGGTAAGGACTATGAGTTATTAGCACTTTCTTTTGATCATACAATTCCAAGGTTTACAGAGAGTGCAAAGAAACAAATAATAGAAAGTGAAAAACTGACCATTTATTATGGTATGCAATGTCCCTATATTCCAAATTGTATTGCTGAGATCAAGGCATATTGTATGGAGCATAAGGTTGAAGTGGAACTAATTCCGGTAGACAGCCTAGAGAAGGCAAAAAGCCTCCCTTGCGTATTTAATAATTGGGCAGTATTCTATAAGGGAAGATTTGAGACTGTGCATTTGTTAAATGAGACAGCATTAAAGAAATTATTATCTTAAACCTTCTCACTTTATTGAAATTTAATAAATGCTTCATTGACAAAATTCCACATCAACACTATTATTACTAATAATATCTTACAAACATATTAGAAAGGTGGATTATATGAGATTATTAGATCGATTCCGTCAATGGATGGTAGGGCGTTATGGCTCCGACCAACTAAATATGACATTATTAGTGGTGTATCTTATATTTAGCATTATAACATCAGCAACAGGATGGTTCCTAACATTGCTATTATCCTACGCATCAATTCTTATGATTTTTTATCGAATGTTTTCGAAGAATATTTCAAAGCGTTACGCAGAAAACCAGAAGTTTTTACAACTCGTTGCACCAATAACAAAAAGAATTGGAAAAGGAAGAACGGGATATCAAGGAAATCCATATCAAAATAATCCTTACCAGACAAACAGAACTGAAAAAAGAAGAAAGCCAAAGACAGATAAAGACCATAAGATTTTCCAATGTGGAAAATGTGGCCAGATGATCCGTGTTCCAAAAGGAAAAGGGAAGATTGCGATCAAGTGCCCAAGATGTGGACAAGAATTTGTAAAGAGAACATAAAGCTTCTTTTTATGTACACAAAATTATAATATAATATTAATGTTCTAACTATTAAAAAAATGCTATAATAAGGAAAGACTACTAGGAGGACTAATGTTTGGATATGTAACAATTAACAAGCCCGAACTTAAGATAAAGGATTTTAATCGATATCGAGCATATTATTGTGGGTTATGTAGAACGCTGAAAGACGAGTATGGACGCTTCGGACAAATGACTCTTACGTATGACATGACATTTCTTATTATATTGCTAACATCGTTATATGAAACAAAGCCAGAGCATGACACAGAGCGATGCATTGCGCATCCCTTAAAAAAACATGATAGTTTAGTAAATGAGATTACAACGTATGCAGCAGATATGAATATCGCACTTACGTATCATCATCTATTAGATGACTGGGAAGATGAAAAAAGTATTGCAGGGATTGCGGGAGCAAAACTTGTCCAAAGAAAATACAAGAAGATAGCGAAGCAGTATGAGCGACAAATCAAGGTAATCGTAGACTCCTTAAATGAGTTGAAGGACTGTGAGCAGAAGAATATGACCGATTTAGATCAAGTAGCAAGATGTTTTGGAAACTTGATGGGTGAATTCTTTGTATATAAGCAGGATGAATGGGAACAAACACTTAGGGAAGTCGGTTTCTATCTAGGTAAGTTTATTTACATTATAGATGCATACGAAGACTTGGACAAAGACCTAAAGAATAAAAGCTATAATCCATTGGTTGAAATGTCAAAACAGCCGGATTATGAAGAACAAATCAGGCAGATCCTGAATTTAATGATGGCGGATTGCACTAGGGCATTTGAAAAGCTGCCGTTAATTTATGAAGTTGAGATCTTACGCAATATCCTTTATGCCGGTGTTTGGTGTAAATATGATAAGCTTCGTAAGGAACGACTTGAAAAGGCAAATGAAAATAAAGAGAATAACAAATAAATATACCAGATTGATGGAGTATCGAAAGGAAAAGATTTATGACAGATCCATATCAAGTGTTAGGCATCAGTTCTAACGCAACTGATGATGAAGTAAAAAAAGCATATAGAGAATTAAGTAGAAAGTATCATCCAGATTCTTATGCAAACAATCCATTAGCGGATTTAGCAGAAGATAAGTTTAAGGAAGTACAAGAAGCATATAACCAAATTATGAAAGAACGCGAGAATGGATATTCTAGAAGCACAGGCGGTTTCGGTGGAGGCTATTCTTCCGGAGGCTATTCTTCTTCCAGCTACGGCGGAGGTTATTCTTCCACAAACAATACAGGTGAACTACAAAGCGTCTATACTCTTTTATCACAGCGAAGATTTCGTGATGCATTAGACGAATTATCAAGAACAAGCAATCGTTCTGCAAAATGGTATTACTATAGTGCAGTAGCAAATTCAGGAATTGGCAATAACATTCAGGCTCTTGACCATGCAAGAACTGCAAATAGCATGGATCCAGGAAATCAAGAATATGCAAATTTCTTAGACCAGCTACAGTACGGAAATCGTAGATATCAATCAACAGGATATGGCTATGGAAGACCAAACTCATCATATGGCGGAGGAGATACTTGCGGAACTGGTAACGCATGCTGTGATTTATGGATTGCAGATTCTTGTTGCGAAATGATGGGAGGCGATTTGTGCTCATGCATGTAAATGCGAAGAGAGTTGCATTTTTGGGAGTGTCTATGGCACTTTCCATCGTTTTAGTAGTGTTAAGCGGAATTATTGAAATAAACACATTATTTCTGCTGGCATTGGCATCATTTTTTACAGGCATTGCAATCGGAGAATTTGGACTAGGGGCAGGGGCAAGCTATATGGCAGGAAGTGTAATCTTAAGCCTGATCCTTGCACCAAATAAGCTATATGTTCTTACGTATGCTGGTATTTGCCTCTATCTGGTAGTAACCGAGTTTATATGGAAAAAAGTTTTAAAGGGCACTTATTCTAAGAAAAATAATAGAATATTTATGGTATGTAAGGCGATAATTTTTAATATCATGTATATTCCGTTAGTTATTTTTGTACCAAAGCTACTTATTACAAGGGAAATGAGTACGGTCCTGTTTATCATTTTATTACTTGGTGGACAAGTAGTACTGTATGCATATGATTATGCATATCATTACTTTATGAACCGTTACTGGCTAAAGTTACGTCGAATATTGTTTAATTAAAGAATAGTATATAAATGGAGGTATGGGTTATGGATATTATGGAAACGATTGATAAGATTGGTGTTACATTAACACAGACAAGTAAGGACATTGCAAAGAAAGCAAAAGATTTAGTGGATGTAAATACAGTGAAAGCTGCAATCAATGATCAAAAAAGAGTAATTGCCAAAGCATATGAAAGAATTGGCGAACAATACTATAAAGATCATGTAGATGCTGGAATTTATGAATATGAAATCGAGTTTGAAACAATTGGTGAAGCAAATGCCAAGATGAAAGAACTTTATGAGCAGCTTCATATACTTAAGAATGTAAGTGTCTGTCCAGTTTGTGGTGCATCTCATAGTCTTGACGCAGCATATTGTAGCAAATGTGGTGTTAAATTGAATACAGAACCAGTAAACACAGAAACTCCTTGTGAAGTAAAAGAAGAGGAAACTGAGGCAGCAGAGGAAGTAAAATCTGAAGCAGAAGAAGTGAAATCAGAAGAAACTTCACAATCTGATACAGAAGAATAATGCTAGACTAGTATTAAAATAGAAAAGTAATAAGGCGGTATAGTCAGGATATTTGAGTATGCCGCCTTATCTGTTAATCGATAGGAAATAAAACGAGTATGAAATGGAGAAGAGGCAATGAAGTTATACATAAAGCAGAGAGTATTTTCGATTGGTGATAAATATGATGTCTGTGATGAATGGGGAAATCCAGTATACCATGTGGAAAGCGAAGTGTTTACATTTCTTGATAAAATTCATATCTATGATATGCAAGGAAGGGAACTATTCTTTATCAAACGAAAGATGTCTTTCTTTGGAGCAATCTATGAAATTTATAATGGAGATATTTTATGTGCAGACATTAGACAGAGAGTACGTTTCCTAAGATCTCAGTTAGATATCAACAGCCAGTATGGTCAGTTTGAAATCGATGGTGATTTCTTTGCACATAATTTCACTGTTTATAATGGAAATCAGTTGGCAGGTACGGTAGCCAAGGCATATCTTTCCTGGGGTGACTCCTACGAGTTAGATATCAGCAGTTATTCTGATCCGGCATTCTTCACTACGCTGGTAATCGCCATCGACAACTGCTTACACAATGAAAATAATAATTAGTATGGGTCTAGATAGTTGACAAAAGAGCGTACATTCTTCAAATAAGAGAGTGTGGGCTCTTTTGTATATTATGTATAAATCCTCGTTGAAGTTATTTAAGAAGTAGCGTTTTTAATGGCAGCTTTGCTGGCATTAAAAAAGGACTAGCACCATAGGTGCTAGTCCTTCATGAGTTAAGTTAGATTAAAACGAGTTTTAATCTCTAAGCTCTATTTTTAATTTACTAAGCTACAGTTACGTTGATTGCTTGTAAACCACGATCAGTTTCAGTAGTATCGAAAGCTACGTTTTGGCCTTCTTCTAATGTTTTGAAACCTTCAGCAACGATACCGGAGAAGTGTACGAATACGTCTTTTCCTGTAGCTTCGTCTGTGATAAATCCGAATCCTTTTTCGCTGTTAAACCATTTTACTGTACCTTTATTCATGAAAGATACCTCCTTAAAAATAATAATATGTTAGAAAAGTTATAGCTCCTAAATTCTATGTGTTTTTGAAACCTTGAATCGCGGAGGATGTTATCATGAATATACATAGAAAAAAATTCCATGAAATCAAGATAAAAAAAACACATACCTATGTAAATTAAATAGAAAAGCAATTTACAAAGGTATGTGAACATCTAATCTATACTTTAAAATACTCTTAAATATTAACACTTTAAGGTGAGAAAGTCAATAGAGAGAATATTAATTTTGTAATTGGGGTAAACCTAAGAAGTTAAGTAATCCTACATAAATTCCATAGGCAAATTGATATTGATCATTGGTTAATTTCTCTACATCAGATGCATTGCTGATATAAGCAAGCTCTACCAATACTGATGGCATATTTGTCTTACGAAGTACGTATAAAGCAGGATTGGTCCTTACTTGATTATCTTTCGTTCCAACTCGTCGAACAATTTCATTTAAAATATCCTGAGCTAAGATTGCAGCTTGCGTGCCGGTCTGATAAATGTATACCTCCGTTCCATTTATAGCAGGATTAGGGTTGGAATTTACGTGAATGCTAATAAAATAATCAGCAGGCCAACTGTTTGCCAGGGTAACACGTTCTCTTAAGCTGGTTGCATTATTTGTTCCTAGAACCGTTGTTGGGGTAGGTCTGGATGTTCTGACTTCAAAACGTGGATCTGCTCCTAAAATATCAGCTAGATATGCACCTACTTGATAAGTAATGTTTTCCTCATTAAGACCGAACCCAGTAGCACCGGCATTATGAAAACCTGTAGGATTATGACCTTGATCTATGAATATTCTAATAGCCAAAAATATCACTTCCTTTCGCATTATACTAATATAATATTCATGAGATTTGCCATTGTGTCATAATTTATTTACAATCTAAAAGTTTACAACATACAAGTTAATGTGTTAAACTATTAAAGTTATAGAATGCCACAGCGTGGCAAGACAAAAAGGAGAGTGCAGTATGGAAAGATTTTTTGTACCAAGTGGTTATGAATCTCCGATGAACATAAGAGAAACCGAAGTAGCCATAAAAGACGTAAAAGATATTTTTGAACGAGAATTAGCAAAACAATTGAATTTAACAAGAGTAAGTGCGCCATTATTTGTTAGCCCAGAAACAGGTCTGAATGACAATTTAAATGGTGTTGAACGCCCAGTATCTTTTGGAATTAGAGAACAAGGTGATAAAGTAGTCGAAATCGTACATTCCTTAGCAAAATGGAAACGTCAGGCATTGGCTCGTTACGGATTTGTAAAAGGGGAAGGCCTTTATACAGATATGAATGCAATTCGCCGCGATGAAGACACAGATAATATCCATTCCTTATTTGTTGATCAATGGGATTGGGAAAAAGTAATTAATAAAGAAGACCGTAACATTGATACATTAAAAAAAGTAGTTCGTAATGTATATCAGGCATTAAAGAATACAGAAGAAATCCTTTCTCATAAATACGATTACATAAAACCATATTTACCAGAAGAGATTACATTTATAACGACACAAGAATTAGAGGATGAATATCCAGACCTTACTCCAAAGGAAAGAGAAAATAAGATTGCCTTATTAAAAGGTGCTGTATTTATTATGCAGATTGGTGGAGACTTAAAATCCGGCGAGAAACATGATGGAAGAGCTCCAGATTATGATGATTGGAACTTAAATGGAGATATTATTGTTCATTATCCTGTTTTAGGAATTGGATTAGAGTTATCAAGCATGGGAATTCGTGTAGATGAAGATGCACTTAAGAAACAGCTTGAACTTAGCGGATGTGTTGAACGTGCCAAATTACCATTCCAAAAGAGTATTTTAGATAAAGAATTGCCATATACAATTGGTGGTGGTATCGGTCAGTCAAGAATATGTATGTTCTTCTTACGTAAGGCTCATATCGGTGAAGTACAGGCAAGCATTTGGCCAGAGGATGTTTTAGAAGAAGCAGAAAAGAAAAATGTTAATCTGTTATAAAATCTGACAAGTAATGTATAAGACATTAAAAATTTGGTGAATTTGCTTTTAATAAGTAGAATTGATCTGAATTTTTAGTGTCTTTTTCATATAGTTTTTAGCGAAAAGCTTGTCTTTAGTAACAAGATATACTATTCTTATTAGTAAGAGCATTAGTTGGATGGGAGAGTGTTATGAGAATATATTTAATTCGACATGGTAGGCAATCCAGTACGTTATGCAACGTCAATGTCCCACTGGCAAAAGAGGGTGTAAGACAGGCCCAGTTAGCAGGAAAACGTTTGGCTGCTTATGATATTGATGCAGTCTATGCCAGCGATTTGCTTCGAGCAAAAGAGACAGCTGCCATAATAAAAAATGAGATTATTTGTAATGCTAACAATACAAAGTTAAGTGAAACTGATCCAATCAATATTCGAGAGGAATTAAGAGAGATTGACTTTGGTGAGCTGGAAGGCAGATCAGATGAAGAGATCAAAGTTGTTTATAAGGAATTTTTAAAGCAACGAGATCTGCTAGAAGAGGATTTGGCATTTCCAGGTGGTGAATGTGGACGAGATGTAATTAAACGGGTTAGTCTAGTACTAGAGGAATTAAAGGAAAGTTCTTATGAAAATGTAGTAATCGTTACCCATGGAGGAGCGATACGTTCTATATTGACCTCTCTTTTAGATATGAATCCGGCTAATAAGCTGCTAATTAGTTTATCCCTTGAAAATACTAGTATTACGGAACTTTTTTATTCCCCAGATAAGAATAGGTTCTATGTAGAGCGATTAAATGATTACGCTCACCTCGAGGGAGAAAAGGAATTACTTCGTCGAAATTGGAAGAGGTAGTATATTGACAGAAGAAGTTATTTGACAGAAGAAAGGAAAAGAGTATGTACAAAGTAGTTTTAGCTTCAAATTCTCCAAGAAGAAAAGAAATATTAAGTCAAGTTGGGATCAAATTTGATGTCGTACCAAGCGCAGTGGAAGAAAAAACAGTAAAGACGAATCCATCTGAGGTTGTATTAGACTTATCCATGCAAAAAGCAGATGATGTTTCTTATAAAGTAAAGGACTCAGCTATTATCATTGGTGCAGATACGGTAGTATGCATTGACAAACGCATCTTAGGAAAACCTCAAGATGAAGCAGATGCAATCCGTATGGTCCGTCAGCTTCAAGGCAGAAGCCATACTGTATACACAGGTGTATCCGTTATCATAAAAACAGCAGAAACTGGTTATGATAGATATGAACAATCTGGCCTTCAAAGATTTAAGAAAAAGACAATTCAATTCTACGATGAAACAACGGTTACATTAAACCATATGACAGAAAAAGAAATCGAAGAATATGTAAAAACAGGAGAACCAATGGATAAGGCAGGAGCCTATGCAATCCAAGGAAGATTTGCTTCTTTTGTAAAAGGAATTAATGGAGATTACAACAATGTAGTTGGTTTCCCAATCTCAAAATTATATCAAGCATTAAAAAGAGAAGGCATCGATATTCGCCAATAATTAAAACATATAGCAATAGCTAAAGAAGGAACAACCATGAAATACGTTGTCGATCACACCTTACAACCAGTACCGCTAGAGGATTTGCCAAATATGATTGCAGATCATGCTTTAATCCTCGCTTATATGGATTTGAAAGAGTTTCTAAAAGTGGCTCCTCTGCTTAAAGTAAAGCAGTCAACTATTGATTTATTATGTATGGAAACCGTTCATTTCAGATCATCCTATTACCTTGCAGAGGAATATGTATTTGGTATCTTTCAGCTTGTTGATGTAAAACATATTATGGAGTCCAGTGGGAGAATTGCTATTTTTGCTACAGAAGATTATTTTTTTGTTGTTTCTGCAGATGAAAATAACCGGTTTATAAGTAGTGTGTTACAAACTGCGTTAGCTCGTTGTAAAGTTGAAGATTTAGCTGTTGAAAAGGTCTTGTATTTGTTTTTTGATAATCTTTTAATGGAAGACAATGTCGCCCTAGAAGATATCGAGTTTGAGTTTGATTTACTGGAGGATCGTATCGTTGCAAAGAAGATCGATGAGGATTTTTATAAAATCCTAATTGAGAAGAAGCGAGAACTTTTTGTACTGCATAATTATTATGAGCAGTTTATAGAGTTTGCCGATATGCTCGAGGAAAATGAGCTGGGACTTTTTAAAGACAAAGAAGAGAAGTACTTAAAAATAATGGACACCAAATTTAATCGTTTAAAGCAGAATACGTTACTGCTCAGAGAAAATCTTGTGCAGTTGAGGGAGGCCTACCAAGCCTTCCTTGACTATAGCCTGAATAGCGTAATGAAGCTGCTTACCGTAGTGACAACGATATTTTTGCCATTGACCTTAATTGTAGGCTGGTATGGAATGAACTTTAGCTCTATGCCGGAATTGACGTGGAGATACGGCTATATATATGTAATTCTGCTAACGATTATTGTAATAGTTTTATGCATTTGGGGGTTCAAACGAAAAAAACTAATGTAGAGCGGCACCGAGGACAGTTCCTTTGGATAAAATGGGATTTCATCCGGTGCTTAAGGTAATGAAAGAGCTAGGCTCGCAATATGCGAGCCTAGCTCTTTCCGTTTTTTACGCGAACAACAAGCCAAAGTGATGCTTCCCTTTCGTTGTAGGCTAGATAAATTTGATAAAGCCTGCTAGTGTTATGATAATTAGTGAGGACAGTAATATGATCTGCCATTTTGTTAGAAGCATGGCAGGCGTTTTCTTTTTGTATTGTAAGTAGTTTCCTTTAAATAGTGGGAGCAGGGTGCGAGTTTCTTCTAGATGTGCATTTATGTATTGGGCGGCGATAATCAGAATGACGGATACTAGCCCTAGAGCGGAATGGACGGAGAAGGCTAGAGAGGTAAACATAAAGATAAAGGTTCCGTACATTGGATGGCGTACGTCAGCATAATAGCCATTCGTTAATAGATGAATAGGCTTGGAATTTGTTTTATCATTTGCTTTGTGATTTTCTCTTGTTATTTCTGCGAGACGAAGTGTACCGTAGGACATCATAAGAAGGCCAAGTAAGAAATAGACAGTATCAACAGTGTGAAATTGTATGCCGAGAATTGTATGGCCTTTGGAAGTAGAAGCCCAGGCATAGAAATCCGGAATCTTGCCTTTTAGCCAAAAGAGAAAAGAAAAGAGTAGTACATAGCATACAATGCCCCATAGCAGGGAAAGCAATTGAGTTCCAATGGTGGCTTCCTGCAGTTGCTTATATCTTTTGTCAAAATGAAGTTTTTCCTCATACTTTAACATAACAACCTCCTAGAATAAGCAGTGAACTAAGTTCCTAACTGGTATTATACCACGAAGGCAGCATTTTATAAATCAATCCCTGCTTATGGGAAAGGGTGAGTATAGTAGGAGATTTACGTGTAATAATTAGTATTATCTATATTTTCCCCGTAATTTAGAACACTTTTATAGAAAAAAAGAGGCATAATACAGGTGAAAAATTGAGATAGTTCAATTTTCCCCGTAATTTAGTGCACTTTTATACAAAAAAGAGAGTAAAACTACGGGTAAAATATTGAGTTAGATGTGCTTTCCCCGTAATACAGGGCACTTTTATAGAAAAAGTATGTTAAAATACAGGTAAAAAACAAGTTTTAATCTATTTTACTGGTTACCGGCCAGGGCTGACTTGTTATAATTGTTTTTCATAGCAGAGCCAGTGTTCTCCGTAGAGAGTGGAGGTGCCACAAAGGGTAAAGTTAAGTTTTTTATAGGAGGCTAATGCCTTGGAATTTGTTTTGCTAACTAGAAAATGTACTCCCTGATAGTTGCGTTTCTTTAGTTCATCCATGGTCTGCGTTAATAAGTCTCTTGCAAGTCCTTGGTTTTGGTAGTCAGAACGAACGGCAACACGAGCAAGTTCCGCAATCTTTCCGGGAAGTGTCCAGACAGATAGGCATTCAACTTCCAAATCTTGATCCACAGAAACGGTAGCAATAACTTCGTCTAAATCATTTTTAAAGCAAAATAGATTAGATGCTTCCACATCCATTTCAAATAATTCCTCATTTGGATAGTCTTCCGACCAAGTACATCCAAGAGTCCCAATCATTCCACGATAAAGCCCCATAATTTCATCTTTATCTTCTAATCCAGCAATCATAATCTTCATAATTTTCACCTCGAATATGTATTTTATTATTAAAAACAAGTGTATTTGCTCTGATATTACAGATAAGGCGTATGTTTCTTGAGGACAAACACCGTAAGGTGTCTGGCAGCAAAAAAAACATACGCCTTGTCTGTAGAGGAAGGAAAATACACTGGTATTCACGCTTCCCCCATTAATATATCAAACTATTACATTGAATTTTATTAAAACGATCTGCACTAATTACAAGTGCGACAGCCAAAGATTATTCTACAGTAACGCTCTTTGCTAAGTTACGTGGTTGATCTACGTTTAACGCACGACGTACTGCACAGAAGTAAGCAAGATATTGAATTACAACAGAAGTTGTAAATGGTGCGAACATGTCATCAATCTTAGGGATGGAAACTTGGAATGAACAGATAGATTCATCTACGTTTTGATCATCACCATTTGTGATTAAGATAACTTTTGCGCCACGAGCTTTTACTTCACGGATGTTACTGATCATTTTAGAGTAAACGCCATTTTGAGTTGCGATAGCGATTACTGGCATATCTTCTGTGATAAGAGAAATTGTACCGTGTTTTAACTCACCTGCAGCATAAGCTTCAGAGTGAATGTAGCTGATTTCCTTTAATTTAAGGGAACCTTCCATAGCTAAGCAGTAGTCAAGACCACGGCCGATATAGAATAAGTTTTCAGCTGTATCAAGAGAAGCACTAACGTCTTCGAAATCTTTTTCATTTGCTAACACTTCATTTACAGATTCGATTGCTTGTTGAAGTTTAGTGATATAGTCTCTAGCATCGTCTTCTGTGAATTTGTTAGTTACAAGAGCGAAACGAGCAGCAATTAAATAGAATACAGATAATTGAACTGTGTAAGCTTTTGTACTAGCAACAGCAATTTCAGGACCTGCATGAGTATATAATACGTAATCACTTTCTCTGGCAATTGTAGAACCTTTTACATTAACGATAGATAATGTTTTTGCACCGTGTTCTTTTGCAAGACGGATTGCAGCTAACGTATCAGCAGTTTCACCAGATTGGCTGATTGTAATAACTAAAGTGTGTTCATCCATGATTGGATCGTTATAACGGAATTCACTTGCTACATCAACAGTAACAGGAACTCTGGCGATTCGTTCGATTAAGTTTTTACCAACGAGTCCAGCGTGCATTGCAGTACCACAAGCTGTGATTAAGATACGGTTACAGTTTGTAAATACTTCATCAGGTACATTGTCAGCTTCGAATGTTGGTAAACCATCTTTGATTCTTGGAGTGATTGTGTTCATAAGAGCAGCTGGCTGATCATGGATTTCTTTTAACATAAAGTAATCATATCCGCCTTTCATAGCAGCTTCGATATCCCAATCTACGTGAAGCATTTCTGGTTCCACGTTATTTCCTTCAAGATCTACTAAAGTGATGTCTTCAGCAGTAAGTGTTGCAATTACATGTTCTGGTAATACGAAATAATCTTTTGAGTAGTCGATTAAAGCTACCATATCAGAAGCAATTACAGAACCTTTTTCTGTATGAGTTGCTACTAATGGGCTACCGTTGCGGATACAGAAGATTTTTCCTGGGATGCCTTTGAACATAATACAGAAACCGTATTGTCCGTCAAGACGAGCATCCGCTTTTTTGATTGCTTCAATTGGATCTCCATCAAAACAGTCATCGATGATCATTGCAGCGATTTCAGTATCTGTTTGAGAAATTGGAGTCTTTCCTTGAAGAGCAAGTTCTGCTTGTAATTCTTTATAGTTTTCAATAATTCCGTTATGGATTAATGTTACGTTTCCAAATGTATGAGGATGGCTGTTTGTATCAGAAACTCCACCGTGAGTTGCCCATCTAGTATGGCCAATACCACAAGTAGCATCGTTGATTGTAGAAGCCTCCACTTTTTCTTTTAAACAAGCAACTTTACCAGCTGTTTTAATTGTACGGATTTCTTCATTTTCGAAGAATGCAATACCTGCACTGTCATAACCGCGGTATTCAAGTTCTGCTAACCCTTTCGTTAAAACTTTAGTTGCATCCAAATGGCCTGTAAAACCAATAATTCCACACATATTGTAGTCTCCTTTTATTAAGTTATAACCAAAAAGGCAGAGTTATCCCGTCAAATTGGTTTATGAATTTTAAAATTTAAAACAATATGGTCTTTAATGCTAGTCTCTGTCGAAAAAAGCGAAAAAATACCTATTGTTATTCTTTGATTATTCTGACTTGTGTTTCGGTTACCCGACGTTTTCGTCAAAATATAACGTACTCAAAGGGATACGAGAGAGCACCCGCCGAATGATTCGCTAACTCTCTACCTCGTCAACCTCCTACATATTTCGTCCCAACGGAGGTGCATGGCGCTAATTTTATCACATTTAATAAAAATAAATATGAAGACATTTCTGTCGAAGTTAATTTACTTAACTTAGGTTTTGATTCGGTTATGGGAAAACCGTATCGATTGTTCACTTCCTTCCAAATTAGTATATGATTAGCCTGGAATTCTTGTGTCTACGTAATACTAGCAAATTTGTCTAGGTATGTCAATCAATTAATTGTAATCTTAAGAGGCTTATGCTAACATTTAATATGGAAATAAGGAAAGGATGTAGTTATGAAAGAAAATGTTCAGATATTAATTGTAGAAGATGATATTGACATTAATGCTTTATTAACAAAAGTGTTAAAAAAAGAAGGATATGAAACTACAAGTGCCTATTCGGGAACAGAAGCAAAACTGCTTTTAAATATGAGCACCTTTGACCTAGTGTTATTGGATTTGACATTACCTGGTGCCAGTGGGCAGGAAATCGTACAGCTAATCAGACAAAAATCCTACATTCCAATTATAGTGATTTCGGCAAACAGTGCCTTAGATGATAAAATAAGCCTATTAAGTGAAGGGGCAGATGATTACATAACAAAACCATTTGAAATTAAAGAAGTATTGGCAAGAGTAGAAGCACAGGTTCGCCGATATTGCAAGTTTGCCGGTGAAAATGAGATAAAAAAAGAAGGAACTCTTTCTTATAAAAATATAGTAATCAATAAACAGGCAAGATCCGTGCAGGTAAATGGTCAGGAAATCCCGCTTACCAACCATGAATATGAAATCTTAGTGTTATTTGTAACAAATATCAATCGAGTATTTACAAGAGAATCCATCTACCAATCGGTATGGTCCGATGAATATGCGGTAGAAGACAATACAGTAAATGTACATATTAGTAATTTAAGATCAAAGCTCCATAAAGCCGACCCAAAAGAAGAATACATCAAGACCGTCTGGGGGATCGGTTTTAAAATGATTTAAACTTTAAACTTTCTTTATGTTTTCTTAAGTACCACTTTCAACTTGCCTATTACAATGTAGTTATACAAAAAAAGGAAAGGTGATTGAAAAGATGAAAGCAGCAATATGTGTAAGACAATTAAATAAGCAATATGGTCATAAGCAAATCCTGAACAATGTAAATATGACATTGGAGGAAGGACAGATTTATGGCTTGATTGGTAAGAATGGCGTTGGTAAGACCACATTGATGAGAATTCTGACAGGGCTTGCATTTAGGACGGATGGTGACTTTGCTATCTTTGGTGAGTCGGAAGAGCGTGAGTTGGATGAGCAAAGGCATAGGATTGGAACCATGATTGAAACGCCTGCCTTTTTCCCTTATATGACAGCAAAGCAGAATTTGGAGTATTATCGCTTACAACGTGGAATTGTAGATAAGGAAATCGTAGATGAAGTACTTGAGACGGTTGATTTGACAGATACTGATAAGAAGCAGTTTAAAAACTTTTCTTTAGGTATGAAACAAAGACTAGGATTGGCGCTGGCATTATTAAATAGTCCGGATTTATTAATACTGGATGAGCCTATCAATGGCCTTGATCCACAAGGAATTGCAGAATTTCGTTCGGTACTCAAACGGTTAAATGTGGAGAAGCAGATCACAATGTTGATTTCCAGTCATATCTTATTGGAATTATCAAGTATTGCCACCTATTATGGATTTATGAAAGATGGAGCTATGGTAGAAGAAATCAGTGCAGTAGCATTGGAAGAAAAATGTAAGGCCTATGTACAGATTCAGGTTCAAGATCCAGCAAAAGTGGCAAGACTAATAGAAAAACAGTTAAGCAATGTCCAGTATGAAGTGTTAGAACAAGGCATTCTTAGGATTTACGGATGTAATGATGATCCTTCTATTATTAGTGATTTAGTCGTTCAAAATGGAGTGAAGCTTTATTCATTAGAAGTAAAGAAGACTCAGCTTGAAGATTATTTCTTAAATTTGATTGGAGGGAATGAAGCATGTTAAATGTAATGAAGAGTGAGTTTTATAAAGTATTACACCGTAAATGTATGTATGTGTTCTTCCTTGTATTTGGTCTGGGAGGATTTTTATTTAACTTGGTATTAAAGGTACTAGAGGCAGAGGATGCGCCAGACTTTCAAGGCAATGAAGTCTTAGATGGCTGGATTCAGATTATCGTTGTATTAGGCTGGTTTATCGTGTATATGATAGCCCAGATTGTCCACAGCAATGAAAGTAAGACTCTTGTCTTAAAAAATAGTATTGCTTATGGAACCAATCGAACAAAGATTTATTTGGGAAGATTTTTCACCGAAATTTTATCCCTGGTAATTGCCGTGGCTGTAGTAAGCGTATTGGTTCTGGCAGGTTCCGCACTATTCTTTGGTGGAGTTACTTTTGAAGGGTTCAAGGCATACTATGCAAGTATTGGATCTATGATGGTAATGTGGACGGCTGCAATCTCTATGGCGCATGCATTGGCAATGATATTAAACAGCAATACGCTGGCAACTGTAATTTATATTCTCTATTTTGCATTAGCAGCAGATCTGTTATCGCTGGTACAGATGGCCCTTCCTGACAATGGCATTGTATCATTCTTACGTAAGTATGAAATTCGTACTATTACATTGAATTCTTCTACAGGAAATGGATTTGGGGACGACTGGTGGAAATGTTTCTTAGTTGCAGCTGTATACTTTGTTGTATTCTTTGTAATTGGAATTACTGTATTTAGGAAAAGAGAAGTGAAGTAAGGAGAGTACGTATGGGACTTTTAATAGCATTAGTAAGTATATTAAGTATACTGTGCTTGATTTTATTTATAATGAATATTGCTCATTTACAAAATTCCAGGTATCTAATGAAGCAGGTAGAATGCCTGATGAAGGAGGATACCAATGCGGAATTAAAGCTTGCTGCACCTGAAAAGAAGATGCAGCAAGTATTTTTAAGCATTAACAGGCTATTAAGGGTGACCCGTAATCGTCAGATTTACTATATCAATAAAGAGAGAGACTTACGTAAGCAGATGTCCAATATTTCTCATGATTTAAGGACGCCGCTTACCAGTATTCTAGGATATATTGGCCTTGCGAAAGATGAGGAGATTAGTAAAGAAGAGCGGAAAGAGTATTTAGAGATTGTAGAAAAACGTGCAAAGATTTTACAGGATCTGATTACCGGAGTATATGATCTTTCCAGAATGGAAGAAGATAAGTATATGCTGAATAAGGAAAGTCTTCAGCTTAATAAGGTTTTATATGAAGTGCTAGCTCTTTACTATAATGAATTTGAGATACGGGACTATGAATGTACAATCGAGATTGAAGAGGATGTGCCAGAGATTTTAGCGGACCGGAAAGCGATGGTTCGTATTTATTCCAATATCCTACAGAATGTACTTCGACATGGAATACATAAGTTAAATGTGTCATTGATAGTAAAAGAAGATAAAATTGAGACAATAATCAGCAATGATACGGATGAGATTGCAAAAGAAGACCTCCCAAAAATCTTCGATCGTTTCTATATGGCAGACCGTATGAGAACCGGACAGAATACGGGTCTTGGTCTTGCGATAGTAAAGAAACTTTCTGAATTAATGGAAGGTCAGGTAGAGGCTCTTTATGAAAATACTATGTTTGGTATAAAGATTACTTGGCCACTTAGGAAATCTGTTCAGAGAACTGGCACAAAAGAGGAATGACATCCTCGATATTCATAGGTTTTCCCCATAGATATCCTTGAATATAATCACAATCGCGTTCTTGCAAATAATTTAATTGATCCGGAGTTTCGACTCCTTCAGCCACAACTTTGTAGCCTAACTGTTTGGCAATTGCCAAAATAGTATCTACAAGTTGTGCTTTTTTTCGGTCTTCTGTAATCGTATCCACAAAGGATTTATCCATTTTTATAATGTCAAATGGCAAATCTTTAATATAGCTTAGAGAAGAATAGCTTGTTCCAAAGTCATCTAATGCGATTTGGATACCAAGATTTTTAATTTCATTTAAGATGGAAACGACTTCTTCTTTAGAAGAAATAAAAATGGATTCTGTAATTTCTAATTCTAATCTGGTTGGATCGAATCTGGTTTCAAATAATACTCGATTTAGCATGCTTAAGAAATTAGGGTGTAGGATTTGGAGTACCGATAAATTAACGGAGAGTAAAGCATTTGTTGGATAGAGCTGAAATAAATGTTGAAACTGCTCCAAGGCACTTTTTAAAATCCATTCTCCAAGAGTAAGGATAAAGCCAGTATCTTCTGCAATTGGAATAAAGACAGAAGGAGGAACTTGTCCAAGCTCTTTATTTTTCCACCGAACCAAAGTCTCGAAACCACGAAGTCTCTTCGTATCTGCCTCGTATTGTGGCTGGAATACAAGGAAGCATTCGTTATTGTCAATTGCACAGGAAAGAGCGCTTTCCATCATAGTTCGGTTTAATAACGTGTCGTACATGGACTGGTTAAAATAACGAATCGTGTTAGGACCTTCTTCTTTGGAAACTGCAAGGGCGGTATCTGCAAATTGAAGAATTTCTTCAGCACTATCTCCATGTTCAGGATAGGAAACGATACCTGCATTAGCGCTAATGATTAGTCCGGGATTAGAAGAAGAGGCGTTTTCTGTCCAAGGTAGGGAACCTAAAAGCGGCATTTTGTTTGTGATGCATAGTCTAAATTCATTGATATAATCATATAAATCTTCGTTATTGATTTCCCTTGGGATAATCAATGCAAATTCAGCACCATCGATTCTTCCTAAGATATCATTTTTATCTTGTATAGAAGACCAGCTGGAGACAAGTTGTTTTAAAAAGGAATCTCCTTTTTGATGACCAGCTACATCATTGATGCGCTTAAAGTCCTTGATATCAATAACGATTAGTTTGAACGTACTGACCTTTTGCGAGCGGCATAAGGAAGAAATGGTTTCTACAATATTTCTTCGATTAGGAAGGTCAGTTAGATAGTCGAAATAAGCCAACTTATGTAAGGATTCTTGCTTTTCATTTATATTTTCGTAATATTCTTGAAGCTTAGCGTTTTGTTTCGCTAATTTTATACTGTAGGAATAAATCACTATATTTACCATGAATGCAATCAGCGTCATGATAATACCTGCGATGGAGTTTAATTCTTTCATCCTTAGAATATGGACCATACTGATGATCAGATTGATACAACCTAGTACGGAAGAGGTAATAAGGCCTAATTTTCCGTAGAAGATTACATAGCAGATCATAATCAGAATTTCCAATTCATTTAATATTCCACAGAGAGAGGTAGTACGAATTTCTAGAAAAAGCAGTTGTTTCGTAGTAACGGAGCTGTTAAGTACGGGGATCAAATAGGTACAGCCTAAATATACAGTGATCATTAGTACAAAACAGAATTTTCGTACACGAGGATTGGCTAACGGGATAAGAGATGTCTCTGATATGTTCATACATATTCCTCCTGTTTACAATGCTTACATTTATTGTAGGACAAAGAAAGTAGTTTTGCAAACATTTTGTCTCTTTATAGTAGAATAGACCTATTAGATGCGAAAAAAAAGAGAGAAACACGAAAAACGTATTTCCCTCATCTTTTTCGATCGATTTATTTCTTATCGTGTTCTGCCATTTTCATTGCACGAACTTTTAAGGATAAACCGAATAAATTGATAAATCCTTCTGCATCGTGGTGGTCATACAAGTCACCAGTTGTGAAGCTTGCTAGAGACTCACTGTATAAAGAATATGGAGAGGTAGTACCAGCTTTGATGATGTTACCTTTATAAAGCTTGAATTTCACTTCGCCTGTTACATATTTTTGAGTCGTTTCGATAAATGCCTGGATTGCTTCACGTTTTGGAGTGAACCATTTTCCTTCGTATACTACGTCTGCAAACTTATTGCCCATTTCTTTCTTTAAAGTGTAAGTATCACGGTCAAGAATTAATTCTTCTAATTGTTGGTGAGCTTCCATAAGGATTGTTCCACCTGGAGTTTCATAAACACCACGGGATTTCATGCCTACAACACGGTTTTCCACGATATCTACGATGCCAATACCATGTTTTCCACCAAGTGCGTTAAGTTCTGTAACGATTTCGGAAACTTTCATTGCTTTACCATTAAGAGTCTTTGGAACACCTGCTTCAAATGTCATAGTAATATATTCGCCTTCTTCAGGAGCTTTTTCAGGAGTAGTACCAAGTACTAATAAATGATCGTAGTTTGGTTCTTCTGCTGGATCTTCTAATTCAAGGCCTTCATGGCTGATGTGCCATAAGTTACGGTCACGGCTGTAAGAGTTATCAGCGGAGAATGGAAGGTCGATACCGTGTTGCTTGCAGTATTCGATTTCTTCTTCACGGGAATTCATGCCCCATGTATCAAGTCTCCAAGGAGCAATGATCTTAAGGTCTGGAGCTAATGCTTTGATTCCTAATTCAAAACGAATTTGATCATTGCCTTTACCAGTAGCACCGTGGCAGATTGCAGAAGCACCTTCTAAACGAGCAATTTCAACTAATTTTTTAGCGATTACTGGACGAGCCATACTAGTTCCTAATAAATATTTATTTTCATAAATGGCATTTGCCTGTACACATGGTACAACATAATCATCACAAAATTCATCTACAACATCTTCTATGTACAATTTCACAGCGCCTGATAATTTGGCTCTTTCTTCTAATCCATCTAGTTCATTTCCTTGACCTACGTTGATGCAGCAGCAAACTACGTCGTAGTCATAATGTTCTTTTAACCAAGGGATAATTGCTGTAGTATCTAAACCACCGGAATATGCTAAAATAACTTTTTCTTTCATATTAAAATTCCTCCATGTTTTTCTTATTGTAAGTTACTCCTTTTAGAAGTAACTGGTAACTTTGCTTTTCTTGATAATAAATATACATCATATTCATTAATTATGCAACCCTTTGTTTGAAAAAATATAAATAAATTATTTGCATAAATATATGGTCAAATGATACGATTATTCGTATTATATAGGTAAAAATGAAAAATAATGCATAAGTAAATGAATTTTATACATACTTTGGATGAAAATAAATATTCATTTCTTATTGCATAAAATACAGCACAGGTGTATAATTATGAAAATGAATTTTAAAAATATCATTATATATAAGAAAGGATGACTGCAAATGATTAAAGTTGGTATCATTGGTTCTACCGGATATGCTGGCGGCGAGCTTGCCAGACTGCTTTATCATCATAAGGAAGCAAAGGTAGTCTGGTACGGATCTAGAAGCTATATAGATAAGAAGTACAGCCAGGTATTTGGCAACTTTACAGAGATTGTCGATGAGAAATGTTTAGAAGATAATATGGAAGAGTTAGCAAGCAAGGTGGATGTGATCTTTACGGCAACGCCACAAGGCTTATGTTCTTCCTTAGTAAATGAGGAAATCTTAAAGAAAGTAAAGATCATTGATTTAAGTGCAGATTTCAGAATTAAGGACGTGGCTACCTATGAGAAATGGTATGGGATCAAGCATGGCAGTCCACAGTACATAGAAGAAGCCGTTTATGGCTTATGCGAAGTAAATAGAGAAAAAGTAAAGGGAGCAAGAATTATTGCCAATCCAGGCTGTTTTACCACTTGTTCCATTTTAACGGCCTACCCATTGGTAAAGGAAGGAATCATCGATGCAAATACGCTAATCATTGATGCAAAATCAGGAACTTCCGGCGCAGGAAGAGGAGCGAAGGTAAATAACTTATTCTGCGAAGTAAATGAGAATATCAAAGCTTATGGGGTACTGACTCATAGACATACTCCGGAAATTGAGGAGCAGTTAGGATATGCAGATGGCCAAGACATAAAGATAATCTTTACGCCACACCTTGTGCCGATGAACCGAGGAATCTTGGTAACTGAATATGCAACGTTGAAAAAGCAAGTTTCCTATGAAGAAGTAAAAGCCATTTATGATAAGTATTATAAAGAAGAAGTATTCGTCCGCGTATTAGAAAAAGATGTGTGTCCGGAAACAAAATGGGTAGAGGGAAGCAATTATGTGGATGTAAACTTTAAGATTGATGAGAGAACGAACCGCATCGTGATGATGGGAGCACTTGATAACATAGTAAAAGGAGCTGCAGGTCAGGCAATCCAGAATATGAATCTTCTATTTGGACTACCGGAAACAGAAGGACTTCAGTTCGTACCAATTTTTCCATAAAATTTAGCTAGGAGGATGTTTATGAAGAAGTTAGAAGGTGGAGTTACCGTAGCAGAAGGTTTTATGGCAGGCTGCACGGAAGCAAATATTAAATATAAAGATCGCACGGATATGGCCCTTGTATTTAGCAAGGTACCGGCAAAGGTTGCAGGAACATTTACAACCAACGTAGTAAAAGCAGCTCCTGTAAAATGGGGAATTAATATCGTTAAGAATAATGAAGAGGCTCAGGCAGTTGTAATAAATAGTGGAATTGCCAATGCATGTACTTCCAAAGAGGGAGACGAGGCAAATGAGGCTATGGCAGCAGCGGCAGCAGAAAGCTTAAAAATTCCAACAAATTACGTACTTACAGCATCTACAGGCGTCATTGGAGTACAGCTTCCGGTAGATAAGATTACGGCAGGAGCAAAAGCGCTGGGAGGAAAGCTAGATAGCTCGATTCAAGCAGGAAATGCAGCAGCCAAGGCAATTATGACGACGGATACTTATCCAAAAGAGGAAGCAGTGGAATTTGAAATCGGCGGCAAACTAGTTAAGTTAGGTGGAATGAGTAAAGGTTCTGGCATGATACATCCTAATATGGCAACCATGCTTTCTGTTATTACGACAGATCTTGCAATCAGTAAAGAGTTATTACAGGATGCATTAAGTGAGATTGTAAAAGATACCTTTAATATGATCAGCGTAGATCGTGATACGTCTACCAATGATACTTGTGTCATTTTGGCAAATGGGTTAGCAGGAAATGTTGAAATTACAGAAAAGAATGAAGACTTTGATACATTTGTAGCAGCATTGTCTTATGTGGCAACTACATTAGCAAAGAACATGGCGAAAGATGGCGAGGGAGCAACAAAGCTAATTGAATCAACAGTTATTCATGCGGCATCCAAGGTCGAAGCAAAGGTACTAGCAAAAGCAGTAATTACGTCGAGTCTTGTAAAGACAGCTGTTTATGGAAGTGATGCAAACTGGGGAAGAATTATTTGTGCGCTAGGATACTCAGGGGTGGAGTTTAATCCGGAGCAAGTAGATTTATACATAGAGAGCAAAAGCGGAACAGTGAAATTATGTGAAAATGGTGTGGGAACCGGTTTTAGTGAAGAGTTGGCAACAAAGATCCTCTCAGATGAGGAAGTAACGATTACTTCTGATATGAAGTCAGGAACGGAACAGGCCACAGCATGGGGATGCGACTTAACTTACGATTATGTAAAGATTAACGGGGATTATAGAAGCTAGGCATAAAAGTTAAGTATAAAATGGAGGGTAATGGTATGGACAGTTATATGGAACAGATTACGATTAAGGCAAATACATTGATTGAGGCATTGCCTTATATTCAACAGTTTAATAATAAGATAGTTGTCGTAAAATACGGTGGAAGCGCTATGATCGATGAAGACTTACAAAGCAGCGTTATTAAAGATGTTGCATTACTAAAGTTAATAGGAATGAAGCCAATCATTGTTCATGGCGGCGGCAAAGAAATAAGCAAATGGATTGGGAAAGTTGGAAAAGAGACCAAATTTGTAGAAGGGCTTCGTGTAACCGATGATGAGACCATGGAAATTGCAGAAATGGTCCTTTGTCGTGTAAATAAACATTTAGTCCAAATGGTAGAGAAGTTAGGTGTTAAGGCAGTCGGAATTAGTGGGAAGGACGGTGCCACACTTCGCGTCGATAAAAAAATTGTAAATGGAAAAGACATAGGCTATGTGGGAAGCATCAAGCAGGTCAATACTAGCCTGATCGAATCTTTAATCAATGATGACTTTATCCCTGTCATTGCACCAATCGGCCTGGATGATGAGTTTAATACGTTCAATATTAATGCCGATGATGCTGCTTGTGCAGTGGCAGAAGCAATTGGAGCAGAGAAGCTGGTATTCTTGACCGATATCGAAGGAGTATGTACCCATCCAGAGGATAAGAATAGCCTGATTTCCGTATTAACATTAAGTGAAGCACATAAGCTGATCGACCAAGGGTTTATCGGCGGCGGCATGTTGCCTAAGATTAATAATTGTATCGATGCAGTAGAAAATGGTGTAAACCGAGTACATATTTTGGATGGAAGAAAAGCACATTGCCTTTTGCTTGAGTTCTTTACAAACAAAGGAATTGGCACAGCAATCATAAAAAATGAAGGGTGGCTTGAAAATGAATAAACACGCGAGCGAGACAATTAAGACAGCAGATGAGTATTTTATGCATACCTATAACCGTTACCCATTGGTGTTAGACCGTGGGGAGGGTGTTTATCTATATGACGAAAATGGAAAGAAATATTTAGACTTTGGAGCAGGAATTGCCGTATTCGCATTGGGATACGGAAATAAACAGTATAATGATGTAGTGAAAAATCAAATGGATAAATTAGTGCATACGTCCAATTATTTTTATAATAAGCCATCGGCAGATGCTTGTGAGAAGTTTGCAAAGGCAGCAGGAATGGATCTTGTATTCCTTACAAACTCCGGTACGGAAGCTATTGAGGGTGCCATTAAGATTGCAAGAAAATATTATTTTGAAAAGACAGGAAAGGCGGAAGGCGAGATTATCGCAATGAACCATTCCTTCCATGGAAGAAGCATGGGGGCCCTTTCTGTGACAGGACAGCCAAAATATCAAGAGGCATTTGGCCCAATGCTATCAAATATCAAGTTTGCAGATTTTAATGATATTGAAAGTGTAAAGAGCCAGATTACAGATAAGACGGCAGCCATTCTTCTTGAGACAGTGCAAGGGGAAGGCGGATTATATCCTGCAACAAAAGATTTTTTAGTAGAGCTTCGTAAGATATGTGATGAACAGGATATTCTCCTTATGTGCGATGAAATCCAATGTGGTATGGGAAGAACTGGCGAGATGTTTGCTTATCAGGCATATGGAATTGTTCCGGATGTAATGACCAGTGCCAAAGCCTTAGGATGCGGAATTCCGGTTGGTGCCTTTGCTGCAAGAGGAAAGGCAGCGCTTGCATTAAAACCGGGAGACCATGGAACAACATACGGTTATAATCCACTTGCCGGAGCCGCAATTAATGCAGTACTTGATATTTTCGAAGAAGAGAAAATTGTTAATCATGTAAAAGAAGTATCTGCATATTTAGTTCAAAAGCTAGATGCGCTTGTTGAAAAATACGACTGTATCAAGGAACGCCGTGGCATGGGACTGATGCAGGGATTAGAATTTGACCATCCAATCAATTCCTATATTGTAGAAGCACAAGAAAAGGGCTTGATTATTTTAGGAGCCGGAGCGAATATTATCCGTTTGGTACCTCCGCTAGTGATCGAGAAAGAGCATGTGGATCAAATGATTGAAATCCTAGAAACAATGATCGCATAAGGTATAAATTCAATTTTTTCATGGAATACTTATTTTAATGGAGACTGATAGTGGTAAGTAACTTGCTACTATCAGTCTTTTTTAATACATCGCAAACTTCTTTTCAAGAAGTTTGCGATGTATTAAAAAACGCTTCGCTAAGGATGCGCACAAAACTCATTGCAGTCCAAACAAAGTAACAAGTTTACGAAAAATAGGTATAAAGGAGAAAAATGATATGTGGGGTTTGATTATTGCACTGGTATCAGGAGCACTTATGAGTATTCAAGGAGTCTTTAATGCAGGAGTAACCAAGCAGACAAGCCTATGGCTCAGCGCCAGCTTTGTCCAATTAACGGCATTGATTGTATGTGTGATTGCCTGGTTTGTAACAGGAAAAGATTCCAGTGTTGGGCAGCTATTTAAGATTGATGGAAAGTATATGCTTCTTGGCGGCGTCATTGGTGCGTTTATTACCATTACAGTAGTAAAGTCCATGAACACATTAGGTCCTGCAAGGGCAGCATTATTAATCGTAGTATCCCAATTATTAGTGGCATATGTAATTGAGTTATTTGGCATGTTTGGAGTGGAAAAGGCACCTTTCGAATGGAAGAAAGTAATCGGCATGGCAGTGGCAATTGTAGGTATCATTATCTTTAAATGGGAGAAATAGTAAAAATATAATAATTTCGTAATACATTGTAACAAAAACATATTTCTTATTTAAAATATCTATTGTAAATCCGAAACGTATTCGTTAGAATAATACTGTATGCAAGTTCATTGCATAACTAAACAAAATAAAGGAAGTAGGATATGAAAAAAAGGTTAGTAAAGCTACTATTAGTACTAACTTTTCTGGGGGCAACAGGCATATTCTATAGCTGTGAGAATTCCAATCAAGCAGCTAGTGTATTTGATACCAAAGAAAGTACGGCACCGTCAGCAACAGCGGCGGCGAAGGAAAGCAAAAGTAACGATACAAAAGAAACTGTTTCTGAAACAGCGAAAACTACTTTACAAGATATTTGTGTTTATGTATGTGGCCAGGTGAAAAAACCTGGAGTGTATACCGTAAAACCTGGGGCAAGAGTGAACGATGTCGTGAAAATGGCAGGAGGACTGACAAAGGATGCATATTCCGAAGGAGTCAACCTTGCAAAAACTGTAAGTGACGAAGAACAGCTCTATATTCCATCCAAAAAGGAAGCCAAAAGCGGGAACTATCCAACACAAACGGCGGACAAGACTGATTCGACAGAGAAAAGTGACACAAAGATGAGTCAGAAGAGTGGAAACACAGGTAAGATTAATATTAATACCGCATCGAAAGAAGAACTAAAAAGTTTACCAGGAATTGGTGATTCAAAAGCTGAAAGCATTATTTCCTATCGAGAGACGAATGGTTCGTTTGCCACGGTCGAGGATCTTATGAAGATCACTGGCATTAAGTCCGGTGTGTTTACTAAAATAAAAGAATATATAACAGTTGAATGAGGTGGAACAATGGGAAAAAGAGTCCTTGTTGTAGATGATGAAAAGCTGATTGTAAAAGGAATTCGTTTCAGCTTAGAACAAGATGGTATGGAAGTTGATTGTGCGTACGACGGGGAAGAGGCACTAGAAGCAGCGAAAGCAAAGGAATATGATATGATCTTATTAGATGTCATGTTACCAAAACTTACAGGTTTCGAAGTATGTGTTCAGATCCGAGAGTTCAGCAGCGTACCAATTATCATGCTAACAGCAAAAGGCGATGACATGGATAAAATTCTTGGGTTAGAGTATGGAGCAGACGATTATATCTGCAAGCCATTTAATATTTTAGAAGTAAAAGCAAGAATTAAAGCGATTATGAGAAGAAGCGCAAAACAAGCACCAAAAGAGACGAAAGAAAAAGCATTTTCCTTTGGAGATATTCGCGTGGATTGTGAATCCAGACGTGTATATATCAAAGAAAAAGAAGTGAATTTAACAGCAAAAGAGTTCGATTTATTAGAACTTTTAATCTTTAATCCAAACAAAGTATACAGCAGAGAGAACTTGCTTAATATTGTTTGGGGATATGACTATCCGGGAGATGTACGAACTGTGGATGTTCATATTCGAAGATTACGTGAAAAAATAGAAGGAAATCCAAGTGAACCTAAGTATATACATACAAAATGGGGTGTAGGATACTTCTTTCAAGGATAATTAAGAAGTAGGGCCCATGAATATGGGCCTGCTTTTATATTTTAGAGAAAAATGAAAAGCAAATGTCAGTATCAAAGGTATTGCAGATGCTTTTGAGTACAGCTATATAACGAAAGAGGTGAGGGCGATTTTTACTAAGGTGCAGTCCATTTTTAAGAAGTTTAGAAGTATGAAGCTTCAATTGTTCGTGGTATTGATTATTTTAGGATGTGTTCCCATGTCCATCTTTTCCAATATCATTTGCAATCGATACGAGCAGAAGGCAATTGACGTAAGAGTAAGTAATCTACAAAGACGTATTACTCAATTAGGAGATAAGATCGTCACAAGTAATTTTATCTTTGATGAGGATAATCAGACGATACGTACGGAGCTGCAGTTAATGGCAGAGCAGTATGATGGACGTTTGGTCATTGTAAATAGTAACTATAAGGTTCGTAGTGATACGTACAAGATTGAGCCGGCCAAAAGTGGAAGTCCGGAGACAGGCAATGTATATAACATTAGTGAAGAAGTGATCAGTGCATTAGCAGGAACTCCATCGTCTAATGTGGTGGGAGACATGGTGCAGCTGGCTTATCCAATCCAGACAGCGGCATCTACGGATAGTACGGCAGCAAACAAGAATACGATGAAGGACAATCAAGGAAAATCCAATATTGTCGGAGCAATTTTATTAACGGCTTCCATTCGGGATGTGGAAAGTACGGTAAATGCAATGGAAGAAAAGACATTTTTAATTATTATGCTTGTAATCTTGCTTGTGTGTCTATTTTCTGCATGGTACTCCAATGTACTGGTAAAACCATTTAAGCGTGTCAGTCAGTCCATCGACCATATTTCGGAAGGCTCCTTTGAAGAGCGAATTACCATTGATGGCTATACCGAAGTTATCAATATGGCAGAGTCCGTAAATAAGATGATCAACCGAGTAGAACAGTTGGAAAGTTCAAGACAGGAATTCGTATCTAACGTATCCCATGAGCTAAAGACTCCGATTACTTCAATCAAGGTACTTGCAGATTCCTTATTGGCGCAGGAGGGTGCTCCAGCAGAACTGTACCGTGAGTTTATGTCTGATATTACGGAAGAAATCGAGAGAGAAAATAAAATTATTAATGATTTATTATCTCTTGTTAAGCTGGACAAGACTTCCGGTGAAATGAACATTACAAGCGTAAACATTAATGAGCTATTAGAATTAATCTTAAAACGTTTACGTCCAATCGCCTCCACGCGTAATATCGAGCTGATCTTTGAAAGCTTCAGACCGGTAATTGCAGAAGTGGATGAAGTAAAATTAACCCTTGCAATTTCTAACTTAATTGAAAATGCGATTAAGTATAATTTTGATGATGGATGGGTACGTATTTCCTTAAATGCGGATCACAAGTTCTTCTATGTCAAGGTATCCGACAGTGGTGTTGGTATTCCGGAAGATGTTCAGGATCATATTTTTGAACGTTTCTACCGTGTTGATAAGGCAAGGTCAAGGGAGACCGGCGGTACCGGACTAGGATTATCCATTACCCGTAATGCAATCTTAATGCATCGTGGGGCAATCAAAGTATACAGTAAAGAAAAAGAAGGAACTACCTTCACAGTACGCGTACCATTAAATTATATTGCTTAGGAGGAAGTATGAGAAAGATAAACATTGGAATCATTTTAGCTCTGTCACTTCTGTTCCTAGCAGGCTGTGGTAAGAGCGATCAAAAAGAAGATCCAAATAAAAAGTATATGTACTATATTAATAATGCACAGACGAAAGTTGTATTTGAAGAGATGGAGATTAAGCCAGAGGGACAATACCAGCTTGTAAATGATTTGCTAAAGAAGTTACAGGCGGAACCAAAGAATTTATCCTATAAAAGGGTAATTCCTGACAATGTCAATCTTCCTACTCCAGAGTTTCTAAGTAACAGTAAAATTCGATTAAATTTTGACTCTACGTATAATCAATTAGAGGGGATACAGGAGCTACTTCGTCGTGCGGCAATTGTTAAGACATTCTGTCAGCTGGATTTTGTAGACAGTGTAGAATTTTATGTGGAAGGAAATCCTTTGACAGATGGCGATGGACTTCAAGTTGGAGCAATGACGTCAAGCAGCTTTATCGATAGCTTTAATTATTTAGAAAAGCAGAATATTGTGTTATATTATGCGAGTACAGATAAGAAGAAGTTAAAAGGCGTAGAGGCACTTGCAAATTACGATGGATCTTCTACAGTGGAACGAATTGTAATTGACCAGATTATTAAAGGAACCAGCGGAGTTGAGAATGTAGAACAGTATTACGGAAAGGTGTATAATACCATTCCATCAGGAACCGTATGCAACTCGATTAATACAGTGGACTATATTTGCTATGTGGATTTAAATTCTTCCTTTATGGGAGGAGTAGAAGGGATATCCGATGAGCTTGTAATCTACTCTATTGTAAATAGCCTTACAAACCTTTCTACAATTAATAAAGTTAAGTTTACGATTGACGGGGAAGCAACGAAGGCTTATGGAACCGTAGCTAATTTCGATCAGTTCTTTGAAATGAATTACAATTTAATAGATAAAACAACAGAAAATAATACCGAAAGTAAAGCAGAGGACGAGAATTAAGAGTATTCTCTGAAACAAAAATAAATAGCAGGAGGTGCAAAAGAGTGGTAAGACGTCCACTACTTTTGGTACTTACCGCATTCATTTTGGGAAGTTTAGTATATGAAGTGCCCATATTACTGTTTTTACTAGTTGGAATTGGTGTTGTTATATTAACAGTGATATTTCTTATGAAAGTATCTAAGAACAGGCAGGATCAAGTACTATTGATTGTGCCTGTTTTCTTACTTTTGGGGTATCTTATGATGAATAATCAGAGCCAGCCGGGACCAATGGATGCTGCTCTTCAAACATCGGATACCATTTCTATTTCCTTATCTGGAACCATTCATTCCATTCAAAGTTCTACCACTTCTTATAAAGTAATTCTATCCAATGTCCAATATGACAATGCGGAAGACCAAAGTGATTACATATTGATGTATACAAAAGATGTGAGTGATTATGCAATTGGAAACCGGCTGCTTGTAAAGGGCGAGTTGTCTATGTTTGATCAACCCACAAATAAATACCAGTTTGATGAGCGGATGTATTATAAAAACCAGAATATCGACTATAGGTTAATGGCAAAACAGAGCAAGATCATTGACAATTGTGTCGATTATCTTTCCGATACGTTATATAGAATCCGATTACGCTTATGTCAGGTGTTAAATACAATTCCAGAGGAAGAGGTGGCAAGCTCCTTGTCTGCCATGCTGCTTGGAGAGAAATCTACCATGGACCATGAGACAAAGTCCTTATATGAGCTTGGTGGAATTGCACATATTATAAGCATTTCTGGTCTGCATGTTGCCCTGCTTGGTATGGCAATCTTTACTCTGCTTAAAAATACAGCAGGACTAAAGACTGGCGTAATAGCCTCTGTATTCTTTATCTTTTGTTATGGTATTTTGACAAACTTCTCAGTTTCCACCAATCGTGCCGTCATTATGTTGATTTTATTTCTGGCAGCAAAGCTTGCGGGGAGGACTTATGACTTAGTAACGGCAGTAGCCTTAAGTGGAATACTGATCTTGCTTCGACAGCCTATGCAGGTATTTCAATGTGGCTTTTTATTATCCTATGGTGCCGTTATTGGGATTGCCGTAATCTATCCATGCTTTCTTCAAGTGATTGATCTGGAACAACTGAAGACAGGTAAGGACTGGGAAGAAAAAGAAAGAGGGACAGCCCGTCTTAGATTACGAAAGCTTTTTCTAACCGTGCGTTACTATATTGTAACGTCTCTTCTGTATCAAGTAGCAATCTTTATCATCACATGTCCTATCTTGTTATATTTCTACTATAAAATCGCAACCTATTCCTTTTTACTCAATCTAATTGTACTTCCATTAATGACCTATGTTGTTCTTTTTGGACTTACTGGGGCAGTACTAGGCTGTTTTAGTCTGCCGCTTGGAACATTCTTTCTTGCACCTGCAATTTATGTCATTCGGCTGTATCTGTTATTATGCAGACTGGTGGAGAAACTTCCACTTCACCAATTGGTACTTGGAAGGCCGGATATAGTTCGTACCTGTGTTTATATTTTATTATGCATTCTTGGTTGTGTCGGAATATATAAAAAATACCGTATTTGTAGCATATTATTGATGGGAGGCATGCTTCTGTTCTTCATACCTCGATTCAGTAATGATCTGACAATAACTTCAGTTGATGTGGGACAGGGAGACTGTTTTATCATTCAGACGCCAAATAAGCATGTGTATATGATTGATGGAGGGAGCACTTCGGAAAATGAAGTCGGTGAATACCGAGTGCTGCCGTATTTATATGGTTCAGGGATCGATCGAATTGATAAGATCTTTGTAAGTCATGGAGACAAAGACCATATTTCTGCAGTAGAAGAGTTGCTAACCGCTTCCACAGAGGGAAAGATTACAATTGGCTATCTGATTGTATCTCATACAAGTTTCGAGGATGAGAATTATGATAAGCTGGTAGCGTTAGCTAAGGAGTGTAATGTTAAGGTCTGCTATATGGAGCTGGGGCAAAGAATTACAGATGAGGATTTGTCTTTTATTTGCTTACATCCGACATATGAATATGAGCCGGAGAGTGCCAATGATTATTCACTAGTATTGTCTTTGGAGTATAAAGAGTTTTCCATGCTATGCACAGGAGATTTGTCCTCAAAGGGGGAGGAAGCCATGTTTCAAAATAATAGTCTTCATCAGTATGATGTACTAAAGGTAGGGCATCATGGCTCTAAATACAGCACGTCAGAGAAATTTTTAAATACAATCAATCCGAAGATGGCAGTAATCAGCTGTGGAAAGAACAATCAGTATGGCCATCCTCACAAGGAATTAATAGAACGATTGAAGGGAAAAGTAGGGCAAACATTTATTACTGCAAAATCAGGCATGATTACGATCGAGACGGATGGTGACTATATTACGGTTTCGCCATATATAACATACTCCATTGAATGAAAAATGGCTTAGTTGCTATAATGAGGATAGGAATGATTGCAGCGATGGAAAGGGGTAAAAGCATGGGAATCGTAGTGAAAGAGAAACAATTTCATCTGCAGACAGGAAAGACAAGTTATATTATGATGGTCAATACAAAGGGCATATTATGTCACCTGTACTATGGAACACAGATGGAAAATGTCACAATTGGAAGTATACAGATTGAAAAGGAAACGAATGTAGATAGCCTGCCAGTAGAATGTGCGGTATTTGGAACAGGAGATTATCGTATTCCAACAGTTGAGGTAGAGTTGGAAAATGGTTCTATGGCAAATGAATTAAGATATAAGTGCTATCAGATTATCGAGGGAAAACCAAAAATTAATGGACTTCCTTCTACCTATGCAAAAGAGGAAGACAAAGTATCGACGTTGATCATTACGTTGGAGGATCAATATGCGGACTATGAGGCAGATTTAATTTATAGTGTCTTTCCTTCTTATAACGTTATCACAAGAAGAATTCGTTACCGAAATACAGGAAAGGGAAATCAGCCAATCAAACTACATAGAGCATTAAGTTTCTCCTTAGATTTTGATCAAGATAATTATGAGTTATTACAACTTTCAGGAGCATGGAGCAGAGAAAAAACAGTCTATAAACGTCCGTTAGTTCCAGGTATACAGGAGATTGACAGTAAACGAGGAATTAGCAGTGCTGTACAAAACCCATTTCTAGCATTATTAGGAGAGACGGCAAGCGAAGATATGGGGGAGGTATATGGCTTCAACCTTGTATATAGTGGCAACTTTGCAGGGACAGTGGAAGTTGATCCAAACCACAGAACAAGAGTAGCAATGGGAATCAATCCATTCCAATTTGGCTGGGAGTTAGTGCCAGGCCAGGAATTTGAAACCCCAGAAGCAGTACTTGTATATAGTGATCAAGGCCTTGGAGAGATGTCTCGCACCTATCATAAATTTTATCGAGAGCGTTTATGCAGGGGAAGCTATCAGTTTAAGGAACGTCCAATCTTGATTAACAATTGGGAGGCAACGTATTTCCAATTTACTGAAGAAAAACTGCTTGAAATTGCAAAGGCAGGAAAAGAACTGGGCATGGAACTATTTGTATTAGATGACGGATGGTTTGGACATCGTGATCTGGATGACTCTTCTCTTGGTGACTGGATGGTTGATTATCGAAAGCTTCCAAATGGCTTATCGGCGCTTGCGGATAAAATAGATACACTTGGCATGGGATTTGGTTTGTGGTTTGAGCCGGAAATGATTTCAATAGACAGTAAGCTGTACGAGTCTCATCCAGATTGGTGTATTCATGTGCCAGAGAGAGCACCACAGTCCACAATGCACCAAAGAAATCAGTTAATCTTGGATTTAAGCAGACAGGATGTCTGTGAGTATGTAATCCGTGCCGTATCTTCCATATTGGCAAGCAGCAAGATTAGTTATGTGAAATGGGATATGAATCGGTCGATGACGGATTGCGGCTCTATTAGTCTTAATAAGAGGAATCAGCGTGAATTCTCCCATCGATATATGTTGGGCTTATACTATATCCTAGAGACGATTACTTCAAACTTTCCAAATGTTTTATTTGAAAGCTGCTGTTCCGGAGGCGGACGATTTGATCCTGGCATGCTTTACTATATGCCACAGACTTGGACCAGCGATGATACGGATGCCGTAGAACGTATTAAGATTCAATATGGAACAAGCCTTGTTTACCCACCGGTAACGATGAGCTGTCATGTTTCAGCATGTCCAAACCATCAGGTAGGCAGACTGACCAGTTTAAAGACGCGTGGTGATGTAGCGATGTGTGGTAACTTTGGCTATGAGCTGGATGCAACTAAGTTTACAGAAGAAGAGAAGCAGCAGGTAAAGGCACAGGTAGTCTTTTATAAGGAAATCCGTCCGGTTATTCAATTTGGCGAATTATATCGCCTGAAGAGTCCATACGATGGAGATGGAAATGAGGCTGCATATTGTTATGTAAATGAGGAAAAATCCGAAGCCGTTGTATTTTGGTATCAAATCCTTGCCAGACCATGCAGCAGACTTCAGCGCCTAAAACTAAAAGGCCTTGTTCCACAGCAAAAGTATCAAATACTAGGCACCGGCGTCACCGCCTATGGAGACGAACTAATGAAACTAGGCATAGAACGCTTCATAGAAAATGGAGACTTTAGAAGCGAGCATTATGTACTTAGAGCTGTCCCAATGTAGTTAATGAAAAACCATAATTCAGATAGTGAAGGACAGCCAATAGAGGAAAAATTATAAATGTTTTTAGGAAGCTTATTCTTTTTAGAAGGTATTAGTACTACCAATACCTTCTAAAGTGGCTTTTGCATCCATAGACTACAGTGATTGCTTTTAAGAAAATTTCACAGTCTACAGAATAGCAATAGGAGGGTCAGTGCAATACCAGCCTGCACGCCCTCCTATTGCTATTTCATAACCATAAAAGAATTTTCTTAAAAGCAAT
>JAUNRX010000012.1:42921-46025 GCA_030539495.1 bacterium
TGCACGCCCTCCTATTGCTATTTCATAACCATAAAAGAATTTTCTTAAAAGCAATCTTGCGCTATGAACAGTGCAAAAGCTCTTCCTAGAGAGTTTGGAATTGCTTAATGTTTTGCTCTAATGTTGTTGTCAGATCGTGTAGTTCCGTTGAAGAAGTCGCAACATCATGGCTGATTTTTGTGATTTCAGCAAGAGGTACCGTGATTTCATCTGAGGAAGTAGTGATTTCAATAGCAAGATTTTCAGTTTGTCTAATTTTATTATAAATAATATCTTTTTCGTCTGTCATACGCTCTGAAGAAGAATTGAGTTCATTGATCTTTCCTATCATTTTATCAAGAAGTACAAACATTGGCTTAAATGAATTTAAGGAATCATCAATGGTATTCATGGAGTCGCTTAACTTGCTTTGTACGTGCGTACTATCCTGCATAATAATTGTTGTATCAGCAGAAATCTGTCCAATCAGGTTACTGATATTGTTGGATGCGATTTTACTTTGTTCTGCAAGGGCACCAATTTCACTGGCAACGACTGCAAATCCTTTTCCGGCCTCGCCGACACGGGCAGACTCAATGGAAGCATTTAATGCTAAAAGATTAGTCTGGGCAGAAATAGAGTTGATAAATGTCGTAATGGAACTGATTTCGTTAATAGCAGTATTTAACGCCTCAATCTTCTGAATAAATGCGTGGATCATGGAATTAATATCTGTAACACTTGTGGATAGAGTATCCATTTTACCAGTACTTTTTGTTGCAATATCAGAAAGCTCAGCAGAATTTAAGTTTAACTGCTGAATATTGGTGTTGAATTCTGTCATTGCTTCTGAGAATGTATCTAATACGGATACAGTTTCCTCCATATCAGATGCTTGCGCTTCAGTAGCGGTTCGTACTGTTGTAATGGAGTCAGTAATGTTTGCGATGGAAGCCGATAGCTCGTTAGAACCAGCGCTTAACAGATCAGACTGTTCTTCGATATGATTACTTTCCATTTGGAGTCCATTTATAATGGAAGAAAAATTAGTGATTGTTTGGTTAAGATGAAGCTTCATCTGATCAAACTCGGTATTGCCTATGACTGGAATGGAAATTGTTAAATCTCCATTGCTGACATTATTTAATGCGGAGATAATTTCATTTACTTCTAACTTAAATAAATGTATCGTTGTAATGGAGAAACTGCTAAAGAGGAGGGCACAAATGCCAAAGATAATAAGATTTAATCTTATGGTACGGTGAGAATTGGCTTCCGTAGACGCCATATCTTGATTTCCCCAAAGAATTAGCAGGTCATCAATATTTTGCAGTTTCTCAGTGATTGTTGTCTCTAATGTTGTAAGTGTAAGCGTTTCTTCTTTCGTTAAGCCAGTTCCGCCATGTGTATTTGCTTTTGTAACAAGTGCATAATATTCATAGTAAGCAGAGGACATCTCATTTACTAGGCGTTCCTCTTCCTCCTCGTCATACTCCGTACTGTTATACTCATCAATATTATCGCAGATACGTTTGTTCTCTTCTTCGATTACAGTAAGCCAGTGATCATTAGCATCTAACAGATACTGTATGATTGCGACCTTTTGACGGAGGTAAGATTCCTCAATTTCTGCAATGATATGTGAGTAGTTTTGATAGGAATGTAAATAGGTTGTTGTGTTTAGCATGGATTTGCTGTTGGTTGTACTAATTGCAATTAGCAGGACTGCAAAGGCACATCCAAAAATGGAAAGTGCAGCAATAATCGTTCTCATTTTTTGCTTTGATAATAATTTGCGTAGCATTAGATTACCTCGTTTTAAGTATTAATTATATCTATATACCTAATATATCGAGTGATTTTAGAGAAAAAATGATAGAGTTCACAGAAAGAACATAAGGGAATAATTGTATATAATCCAAAATGGAGCTATATTTACAAGAAAACCCTTGAAAATAGATGTTAGGTTAGTTAGAATAAATGGTGGTAATACTTTCAGGCAGATAGTACATAAATGATTTAAGAATATAGGAGTAGTCATGCAAACAATAAATAAACATATCAAAGAAAATGAGTTCAAACCAGTATATTTAATATACGGAACGGAAGATTACCTAAAAAAACAGTATAAAGGGAAGTTGAAAGCTGCAGTATTAGGTGACAGTGATGATATGAACTACTCTTATTTTGAAGGAAAGGATGCGGATCCAGTAAAGATTACGGATGCCATCAATACCTTGCCATTCTTTAATGATAAGCGTGTCGTAATTGTTGAGAACAGTGGATTATTTAAATCTGCCAATACATTAGCGGATCATTTAAAAGAAATGCCTGACAGTACCGTGTTAGTTTTTGTAGAAAAAGAAATTGATAAGCGTAACAAGCTTTATAAGGCAGTCAAAGACCTTGGATACATCTCTGAGATGAATGGGGTTGACGAATCCAGCCTTAAAAAATGGGTTGCCGGTAAGCTGAAAGTGGAAAACAAGAAGATTACCGGATCAACATTGGATCATTTCTTAGCAAAGACAGGCGGAGATATGGAATTAATCAATGCAGAGCTGGAAAAGCTGGTATGCTATGCAATGGACAAAGAAATCATTACAACGGAAGATGTGGATCAGGTTGTCGTTACCCAGGTTAGTTCACAGATCTTCTTAATGATTGATGCAATTGCAAGCAAAAAGCAGCAGACGGCACTTCAGTTATACTATGACTTGATTGCCTTAAAAGAGCGACCAACATCGATTCTTTATCTGATTACCAGACATTTTAATATCTTATTACAGGTCAAAGACCTTTACCGTTTGCATGAAAGCAATGCAACGATTGCCAAACGAGTAGGAATTCCCCCATTTGCTGTGAATAAATATGTAGCGCAAGGACGAAACTTTAAACGCTCCATTTTATTAGAAGCAGTAGCAACTGCCACAGATATTGAGGAACAAATTAAGACCGGCCGCCTAAATGAAAATATGGGTGTTGAGATGTTGATTGTCAAATACAGTTCTACCAATTAGATTTGGAGATGTATCGAAGTGGTCATAACGAGCCTGACTCGAAATCAGGTTGCCTTTCGGGGCACGTGGGTTCAAATCCCACCGTCTCCGTTAGATGTAAGGAAA
>JAUNRX010000099.1:0-6491 GCA_030539495.1 bacterium
AATTTCTTTGTTTCCTTGCCCAATTTTCTAATAATTTTTATTGATTTCTTCCCAAATTGGGCATATATGAAATTTTTTCTTCCACATGCCCAGGTTTCGACACACTTCGTGGGCATTCTCAAAGACAATTTTTCTATATGGAAAATTCTCTTCATATTCTTCAATTTTAGTCTGAGTATTGGGCATTTTCCTATACAAAATTCCCTATATGCCCAATATGTTCCTATGGTTATCTAAAGAGGCGTTTTGCGACATACTTCTTGTAATTGAGTGTACCTTCTACGCCTTTCTTTTTAGGGTGTTTTTTTAATTAATAGGCGATTTCAAGAAAATTTCCTATTAATTAAAAAATAGCAACTTTCCATAAGTCCCCTATTAAGGGAGCTTAATGGAACCTGCTAACAACCGTCTTTTCTACCTCTTCTTTTGAAATTCCAAGCGCCAATGCCAGTTCAAAGCAAAGTCTTTCCTTTGCAATCTTTAAATACTTTTCATCCACGGACACAAGGCTGCGCTTATCATGCAGTCGTTGCTTCTTCTGATTAGAAAGCATCTTGATCATGCCAAATAACTCAGAGCCATTACTGCTTCTTAGGATCTCTTTATATTTCTTCTCGCTGAACTTCTGATTGTCCACTACCAGTTCGTCAATCTCTGGCATCTTTTCAATCAAATTAGCAGCATCCTCTTTTGACATTACTTTTCGAATAATTGCTTTCGGATTATCATATGGAATAAATACTCGATTCTTCTCATGAGTTAGAGGACTAAGTACATAGTATAAACGCTCCTTAGACACTCCATCCATATTAATCGTCTTAATATCCTCAACCTGACAAACGCCACCATTATTGCAAACTACAAACTCACCTATATTAAACATGTACTACCTCAGTCCTATCATTTTGTCTATACTTATATAGCATTTCCAAAAACATGTGATTTCACACATTATGGCATTTTTTTAATTATATAAAGTTACTCTTCTAGACGGTATCCAATCTTAAATACTGTCTTAATATGATCTTTTAAGTCTAATTTCTCTCGAATTCTCTGCACATGAATATCAACCGTCCTGGTCATTCCCATATAATCAAAGCCCCACACCTTTTCGATGATCTGCTCTCTCGATAAGGCAATATTCTTATTTTGTAAAAATAACAGCAGTAAATCAAATTCTTTTACTGTAAGGCTCACTTGTTTTCCTTCTAATTTTACAATCCTTTGATTTAAAAATACCTGGATATTTCGAAACCTCAAGATATCACTGCTCTTCTTATAGCGGCGCATGGTCGCCTCAATCCTCGCAATCAGTTCAACGGCCTCAAATGGCTTTACAATATAGTCATCGGCACCAAGGCGAAGCCCTTTTACACGATCGAATACATTTTCCTTGGCAGTCAGGAAAATGACCGGCGTCTCTTCCACGTTAATCTGCTCAATCAATGTAAATCCATCAATTCCAGGAAGCATCACATCAAGAAGGATTAGGTCTACCGGCTCCTTCTCAAGTACTTCCATGGCTTTCGTTCCATCTTCACTGGTAAGCACCTCATAGCCAACCATCTCTAGATTAATTGCAATCAGATTTCTAATTGGCTCTTCATCTTCCACAACTAAAATTCTCATTTTGTATCTCCTGGATCTATCTCGTATGATATGATTAACTTCTGATTCATATCGATTTCCATGTAAAACCGATCAGTCTTCTCTTGTTCATTGGAAAAGAAATATTTTTTATAATGATCTGTATAGTCATATTCCGGTGCCACCTCAACAACCCGGTACTGATGAACTTCTTTTCCTAGCACGTTAAGAAAATTCTGCACGACCTCCAATACTTCTTCTTGTGTATAGGATGCCTTGTGCTCCTCGCTGGAAGATAACAACTTTCTTTCTTCCACCACGAATAGATTCACTACCTTATCTTCACTTGCACTGATGGTGCAGCTATAACTCTCCATAGTCTCCTTATTATACCAAGATACCAGCCAATTATACGTGTCCTTATTTTTCGCATCTTTATATAAATTAATGTACATGGTAATTTCAGAGGATCTTAAATTGATTCCTAAGCCTTCTAGAAATAAGGTATAGGCCTGATTAAGGGCATCTACTCGTGATATAAAATGGTTCTCTTCTTTTTCTTTTTGTGTCTTCATATCAAGGAGGCTTACACTATAAATCATATCTTCTTTTATGCTATTATTTCGGTAAAACAAAAGCGCTGCACCTATAAGTAGCAACGCTGCAAGTACAATGAGGCATTTTGTTTTCATAAGACAATTCTCTCCTTACTAAACGTTAGACATACTTGTGTACCTGCCCCTACTTCACTTGTAAATGACATTATGATATTTTGGTTTTTGCATACCTCGCTGCAGATTGCAAGCCCCAAGCCAATTCCATTATCTTTTCTTGTCCTTGCCTTATCCACCATATAAAATGGCTCTAAGATCTTGTCCATTTCCTCCATTGGCATACCAATGCCATAGTCCTGAATTCGAAGTTTATAACCTCTGCTTTTTTCACCATATTCTCCTGTAATGCTGATTTTTCCGTTCTCTTTGGATGCCTTGCAGGCATTGTCAATTAAATTGATTAGCAGTACTTCGATTTGATGTTTGTCTCCATAAAGGTTTGCCTCCTCTACTTCCACAAAAAGCTCTATCTTTTGCTTTTCCAGCTTATATTTTAATGCATCTGTTGCATGTTCTAGGCAGTAGGATAATGAGAAAATCTCCTTTTCCAACGATTGTTCTCTTAAAAATGTCAGCTTAAGCAAGGTACTATTTAGATGCTCCAGCCTCTTCGCCTCTGAATTAATATACATCAGGGCCTTCCTGCTGGTCTCTTCATTCACCTTGCTTCGAAGCAGCAAATCCGAATACCCAATAATGGAAGTAATGGGTGTCTTTATTTCATGGCTAAGGCTATCTATAAACCGCTGTTTCGCCTGATTATGATAGCGAAGCTCCATAATATTCTGCTCGATTACATCAATCATTCCATTAAAGTTTCTCTCAAGTACGCCAATTTCATCCTTAGCGCCGCTTTCTGCAATCCTTATACTATAATTTCCTTCCGCAATGGTTTGCGAAATATTGCTCAGGTTAACGATTGGCTTTGTCAATTTCTTCGAAATCACAAACATGCCAATGGCAAGAATCCCAGAAATACAGGCACTTAGCAACAGAAAATATTTATAGTCTGCAATTCGGTCTGAATAAATACGTTCTATACTCTTTGATAAGACTAATTTAAAATTGGTATTCTTCAAGTTAATAATGGAGCTGACAAATACATAGCGTTTTCCATTCATTCTTCTGATTATAAATTGTTTTTCATTCGGCTTTGCTTCGATCAGTTCCTGTCTTGAACCAGTTAGCCTGCTATTTAAATCAGAGGAAATCAGTTCATTGGATTCTGTGTATAGTTCCATAAAAAAAGAATCCTCATTCATGCTCAATGTATATCCTTTAACTATGATATCACTCCAGTTTTGTATGCTTGCCTTGTTGGTCACATCCACATCAATTAGATAATCTGCATTTAGATACAGGTTATTTTCAATATCCACATACTTATTTACTGCTGCCCGCAAGGCTTCCCGCCTGCTGTCTACAAATGTCTTCTCAATCAGCAGAGAACCTGCAAGGTTAAGCAGGATCACGAACAGAACAACAGAATAAATAAATATTTTCTTCCAATATTTCATCGTATCACCACGAATAGTGTTACCCGTATCTTACAAAGACTATACTAATGTTTTAAACTCATATCCATTTTTCTTGAAGTATCTGATGATCTTAGGTAATGATTTTGCAGTCTCTTCTTTTCCGTACGTATCATGCATTAAAAGGACTACTATTTCTTTTCCTTTTGCTGTTTCCACTGCACATTTATATAATTCATCTGCATTCTTTTTCTTTCCTTCTGCATCTTTACTTAATGCGTTCCAGTCAATGGAATACATATCGTTTTTATTCATATAGTCCGTTAACTCAGACATGCCTTTCCAAGACATAAATCCACCTGGGCAACGTAATACTCTGGTAGAGAATCCTTCGCCAATAATCTCTTTTAATAATTTTTCATTTTTATTGAAATCCTTTACGAAATTCTTTAGATTCAAGGTTCTATTTGGATACAATGTCTTGTAGTTATGGCTGTAGGAATGATTCGCAATCGCATGCCCTCTGTTGAACTCTTCTAATATTAATTTCTTCGCTCTGTCTCCGCCAGATACGATATTGCTTCCCATTACGAAAAATGTAGCCTTAACGTCTTCCTGGTCTAATACGTCTAATACTTTAGGCGTTACGCTAGTAGATGCGCCATCATCAAACGTAAGAAATACAATTTTTTCTCCCTTGTTTTTGTAGTCATATTTATTTAGTTTTTTGGAAATAATAGAAGCATCATAACTGTATTTCTTTCCTTCTTCATTTACACCAACCCACCCAGTCGTTTCCTGATCGGGTGTCGTTGTAGGAGTTGCTTTGGGTGTCGCAGTTGCCTCTGTCTTATTTGCATCGGATTTATTTTCTTCAGCCGACTGTTGTTCCGGCTTATTTGTTACTTGCTGTAAAACTTCGGCTTGTGGCTGTTGTTGTTTTACTGTTGCTTCATCGCCCTTTAGTACTAGGGTTGTCGCTATCCCCACTAATGCGCTGACTAAAACCGCAGCTGAAATTATTGCAATCTTTTTCTTTCTCTTTTTGTTTTTTTCAAAGCGGTGCAATCTCGCTCTGTCGGTATATCTTTCATACCCGTTTTCTTTTCTTCTCATTACCCTGCCTCCTAGATAATCTCTGTTAAATATAATAATAACTAAGGAAAATAACATGGTTGTTTTCCACTTGTATCAAAGTTGTAAATAAATCGTTCTCTGTATTCTCCTAGTGCATTATGTAAAGCGTAAGTGCGCATCCCTAGCGGAGCGATTTTTTGTTTTTAAGCAATTTCACAGTAATTCCTTTAAAAACTCTACTGAAAAAGTGTCTTCGACACATTAAACTCACACTCTCTCAACCGAAAGGGAGAAGTCACTTTTTCCCGCGCCGAACCCGGTCGCGTCAGCGACATCTTCCTAGCGGGTGAGTGCGCATCCCTAGCGGAGCGATTTTTTGTTTTTTAAGGAATTGCACAGCAATTCCTTAAAAAACAAAAAAATGCTGCCATAAACATTCTGTTACACAGGTTTATGACAGCTATTTATACCAAATAATATTATTATCTATTGTACTTCTTCACTTGGTGTATCTTCTGTCGCCATAGGCGTTTCATCTTCAGTTTCTGGCATTTGATCGGCATCTTCTGTAGGTTTTGTACTTGGCTCTTCCGTTGGACTTAAAGTAGGTTCCAACGTAGGCTCTGCTGTTGGTTCAACAGTAGGGCTTGCACTTGGTACAACACTTTCCTCTGTAGAATCAATAATTACATCTTCTCCCCAAACCTCATCATTTGTAGTATCTAAAATACCTAAATCAGTAGATGGTTGCTCTGTATCTTCTGAATCAGCAAATAATCCTTTGAACCAATTGAATAGGTTAGTGAAAAACTTCTTAATGCTTTCAATAATTCCAGATCCATCAGTATCTAATTCAATACCTAATTTTTCTGCCGTACTATCTTTGATACTTTGAAAAGTATCAGCTAGACGATCATAGTCATAATCCTGCTTTGCAAGTCGTTCCATCATACCTGCAATCGCATCAACTTGTTCACTAGTTAATGATACATTATAAGTAGTACTAGAATCAATAATAATTTGCTCAATTTTGTCTGCATTGACAATATTTTGACTTATTACGCTATCTTTAACATCCGTAATGATTCCTGTGGCTTGATCGCTTCCGATTTCTTCCGCAAGATCCCCTGTCATTACCAATTCTTCTGTCGCAAGTTCTTTCTTTTCTTCGTCTAATGTTTCTCCGGTTACACTTTCAAATGCCTTCATAATTCCAGTAAGGGCCCCCGTACCACTTACCTTAAATGGTGCTGCTGCAAGCACATTACAGTCATAAATTCCGGCTGTTGTAAGCGTTGACTTAATCATATATGGTGTCACCCAGCTTAAGTTGGCAGTCTTAATATTGATCCCGTTCCCCTCATTTGTAGGTTCAATATAAGCACAGCTGTACGTACGCTTGCCAATTTGCGCTTCTGATGCAACGCCTTCTAAATACTCACGCTCATCTTTATTCGTAACCGTAAGTACTTCCACGCTATCTTCCTTCACGCCAAAATACTCAAAGATCTTTGCTTTTTGCTCGTCATTTAAATTTGCTCCAATCGTTACGACTGTAGCACTGTCTGCTTTTACAACCATTGTCTGTGCACTAAAAGCTAATGTAAGGCCAAGTGCCATTGTAATTAGTTTCTTTCTCATTTCGTATCCTCCTGTTTGTTTCTCCCAGTATATATTACTTCCTGTCGTGGAGGAATATGGATTTACTGGAAGAAGGTGTCCTGTCCGTTTTTATGCC
>JAUNRX010000099.1:6591-13492 GCA_030539495.1 bacterium
CCGTTTTTATGCCTTTCTTCTCACAATCCAATATTATGCTTCGTTTAGCTTATTCTTCATTTTCTTTAAGAACTCATCCTTTAGAGCATTCTTATCTTCCAACTCTTTGATCTTTTTATTTAAATGTTCAATATATTCAATGGTAAGCTTTGCTCCACCTCGATTGACAACGTCTTCGCCTTCTCTTACTTCCAATAGCCACTGCATCATGGAATCATATCTCATATCGTTATACGTAGTATCTTCTTTCCCAAACATAATCGGTGTCTCCTTTTTCATAGTGTCAATTTTCTTCCTGTCTAGTATACCATTTGAAAGGCAATAAAAAAAGGTTCCCCTTTCGCCGGCCTTGAGACCATACAAAAGAGGAAACCCTTTCATCTTTTATCTTAAGCTTACTTTTTTCACACTAGAATAAGCTCCGTAAACTTTTGTCTTAACGACTTTTCCTTTTACTACTTTGTTTTCATACGTAAATGCACATACTTTCACATAGTAAGTACCTTTTGATTTCAACTTAGAAATTGTCTTCTTAGAAGCAGTTCCTGCATTGACTTTTTTAAATCCGGAAGATTTCTTTGTAGAGTAAGCAATTTCATAACCTGCTGCATTTTTCACTGTCTTATATGTGATTTTTGCGCTTGTCTTGCTTGCTTTCTTTGCACTAACGCTTCCTACTTTGGCTGGCTTTACAGTCTTAACTGTCTTGAAGGACTTTGTAGTTGCTCCTGCATATACCTTCTTGCCATTTACTAAGACATAAGGCTTGATTGTAAATTTGTAAGACTTATTCGCTAATAAGTTAGAAACTTTCACACTTGTTTTCGTTCCACTAGTTACCGTAATTGTAGTGTTTTTATTTAATGCATTCTTGTAAGTAATTACATAACCGTTAGCTTCTGCTGCTGCTTTCCAATTAAGTGTCATGGACTGGTTATTTACTTTTGTAGCATTTAGTGTTGTTACTTTTGCTAATTCCTTTGTTTTAACTGTTGCAGTTACTGCCTTGCTATATACTGGCTTGTTATTTACTGTCTTAAATGCTTTGATGGAATATGCATAGCTTGTTGCTGGACATAATCCAGATACTTTGCAAGAAACTTCAGATGCTTTTAAGTTCTTTGTAATCGTCTTTCCTGCTGCATCTTTATAAGTAAGCTGGTATCCTGACACATCTGCTGCTTTTGTCCAAGAAAGACTTACTGTTGTTGCTGTTGTAGCAGATGCTTTAAATCCTTTTACCTCTGCTACTGTAGTAGCTGGTGCTGGTGGTACTACTGGAGTTGCTGTTTGTTTGTAAGTTGCAGATGGTCCGCTGAATGTCCAGTGGAATGGTCCCTCTCCTGCTGCAGCTTTCCACCAAGTATCTCCTGCTTCGACTTTGAATGTATGCTCTTTTGTAAGGTCTAATCCTTTTACTGTGTAAGTAGTATCCGTTGTTGTACAGTTACCATTTACTTGGTTAAATTCTTTGTTTGCATCTGCTAACACTGCCTTACCATCTACATAGACACGGTATCCTAATACTTCAGTATCATCGGAAGCTTTTGGCCAAGAAAGAACTACATCACTTCCTTTTTGTGCTACATTAAGTTTTGCATTCTTTGCCCAAACTGGAGCTTTGAAGTCATAGTTTTCAGTTGTCTTTACAGTAGACTGAGCGTATTCTGCCACAAGGTCTGCATCTGTAAATGCTACAATTTTAACTGTATTGTCTTTTCCTGCAGTCATTCTTCTTACATTTTGGCTGATTGTTTCTGAAGTTTGTGCATTTTGAATTTTATAGTTATAGAATGTTTCTGTTTCTTTTCCATTTAAATAAACTTTGTAACCTCTGACTCTTTCATCCGTTACTTTTGCATTTGCAAATGTTGCAAGGCCCCAAGTATATCCAACACCTGAGAATTCAACTTCTTTCTTTTCAGGTGCAATAATAGCCGCTTGATCCTTTTCACCTGCTGATTTCTGAATAAATACTGGTCCTAATGTTTTATTTCCGGTTGCATCACTTGCATAAACTTTATACGTGTAATCAACTGCTGTGGATAAGCCTGTTACTGTATACGTAGTTGCTGTAATTCCATCGATTTGATCTACTTTCTGGTCACCCACGTAAACATCAACAGAATAGCTTGCTACTTTTGTATCATCGGTAGCAGCATCCCAGCTAAGAGTAGTGCTTGCTGACTTATAAGAAGTCTTATCTACGACTTGTGTTTCGCCTGTCATCTTTGTAGCTGCCCATGTAGGTGCTGTCATTGCATTGTTTGCATTATTTGCTAGTGTTGTAGTTCCGGTAAACTTAATATCTTTCGAATATGTGATTGTTGACCAAGGAGCTACTGTAGGTACTTTAGAAGCATTCCACGCTAAAGAGACATTTTTGAATTCAACATCATCACATCCTGTGATCAATTCAGATTTTTGTGTTGTAATATTGGTACATGTGATATCTTCAAAATATAAATTATGGTGTGTATGCCATGGTTTATAAGTTGCTGATACATCTGCCATTAAATAGAATGAGTTTTTACTGATTGTATCTGCAGTAATGTTGTAAGCAGAGATATTATAGAATTCTGCCGGCTTATCTGCTGGTTCTACTGCAAATGCTTGGTTTGCATCGCCATAGCTTGTTGTCATAACAAATAATTGTTTACAGTTCGCTACTGCAGTATCTCTAATTGTAATATTGTAAATGCCACCGCCATTTACAGGTGCGCTTTTGAATCGGAAAGGCATTTCATTTAAGTTGATTACATTATCTTCTACTAACATGTTGCAGATTCCTGCACCGGTATGGCTTCCTGCTGCAATTGCTCCACCATGTCCATTACGGATAAAGTTATTGAATGTCCAAATGTTGCTGGATGGATGTTGTGCAGAATCTTTTACTCCATTACCAAGGCCTGTCGCAAAGTTAATGGAATCATCTCCAGTATCAAAAAAGTTATTGTAAATCATAGAATTTTCTGTATTTCCAATTTCAATACCATCTGCATTGTTACAGTCATAAGTAATGTACTTAACATCTGTAGAAACAACATTCTTACTATCAAGAATTGCAAGTGTATGGAATGCTGGATTTTTGAATGTAACCCCTTCCACATAAATGCCGTCTACGCCTCGAAGCGCTACAAGGTTTGGTCTGCTTGCATATGCTACGGTATCATTCTTGCCTTCTTTTTTCGCTTTATCAAATGCATCTTTTGCTAATACGCCATAGTTTAATTTGTTTGTATCCATTGGCTTATCCGTGCTTGTATCGCTTACTTTTGTATTAGACGCAGATACCCACTGTTCTAAGTTGTATTTCTCATCTGTTGGATCAAGTGCATTTTTTGTTTGATATTGTACTTGGGAAACGCCATCACCTAAGATAGTATCTGCTTTCCCATATTTGAAACCATTTCCATAAATAGTTCCTTGACCAGTGATACGGATGTTTTCAAGCATCTGGTTTTCATCTGCTGAATATGCATTTACTAATGCCCATGCTCTTGTATCTGTGGAGTATGGATATAATAAATAGTTATGTTCATAGTGATCCGTATTTGGTGATCCCCAAAGGATTGCCCCTTCTTCTAACTCAAGTGTCATGTTGCTCTTAAGATAAATGGCACCTGACATGTAAATTCCTTTTGGAATTACAACGGTTCCACCTTCTTCACAAGCATCGATTGCTGCTTGAATTGCCTTCGTATTCTTTACGATTAACTGATTAATTTCATCGTTATAATATGTATAGCCTTTTTCTGATGCTGCTGCACCGAAATCCACAATATTACAAACGTTTGCAGTTTTTGCTGTCGTCTGTCTAATTGTCTGGCTTGTACCTAATTCCTTTCCTGCTGCATTAATTGGTCGAACTTCAAATTTGTATTCCGTAGCAGGCTTTAATCCAGTTGCTTTATAGGAGTGAATATCTACATTTACCATATCCACATCTTTCTTTGCATATCCTTCATAAAATGACTTCATGTAAGCGGATGCCCATTCCGCATTTTTCTCATAGCTTTCACGAGCGGTACCAACAAGCTTGCCATCCATATAAATATTATAATCTGCGATATTATCATATTTCTCTGGCTTGTCCCAGACAAGAGAGATGGATGTCTCATCATATGCCAAGGTTGGTACTCTTAATCCTGTCACATCATTATAACCAACTTCTGCAGTAAGTCTGGCAGTCTTTGCATATGCTGTCGTTCCTACCGGTGAAACAAACATGGAGCATGCAATAGAAGCTGCTGCTACTAATGACGTAATTCTAGTCATTCTTTTTCTCATAAAAAATCCCCACTTTCTATGTATTTAACAAGTATCAACTTCTATTATAATTTGTGTTGTGGTGGACATACTACTGTTTTCTTGTCTCTTTTAATTGTATTCTACTGTTTTTTTATGTAGTTTTGAAAGTGCTGTCATGCCCCTGAGTGCGCATCCTTAGCGGAGCGTTTTTTAATACATACGAGGAGACTTCTTGAAGAGAAGTTTCCTCCTATGTATTAAAAAAATAGTCCTAGTTGATGTTTTCCCATCAAATAAGACTATTTTCTCTCTATACTCGTCTTCTAATCATACAATACAATGTATAAAGCAACATGCCTCCTGCTCCAATCCAGAACAGATACAAACACACTCTTGCACTTCCCATATAGACATTTCTAAGTGCACAGCATAAGATGCCAGCTAAAATCATAAGGAGCAGAGCCATATGACTTACCTCAACGCCTGAATTCCACGTCTTCTTTATTTGGATGACAAAGAAGATCGCCGGCAAAATGCAAATACAAAGAAATGCTAATGCTGCAATGCTAATTTCCGGATAAACGACTTTCACCAACAATACAAATGCTACATCCCAGACGATTGCCATTACATAGCCAAGATAGCTGAGCCGTTCCTGTCTAACTAACATAAACACTACAATACTAAGTACATATGCAATCGTCATCGTATTATAGATGACATCAGGCAGCCGATACTCCAATATTCTAGAACAAATCGATGCTGCTAAAAGAAGAATTCCATATCCCATGGTTGCCAGTCGAAATAGTTGAACCATATCCTTATGTGGAATGGTAGGGACTGCCATGGCCTTGTCCTTTACTGCCAGCCCAAGCGTTACAACTCCCATAACAGTAATTGCTAGTATGCTAATTCTTGCAGACATGTTCTTCGCTATAATAATAAAAAGGAAGGGCAGGATACATGCTGCCTTTGAGTAACTCTGTCTTCCATGCAGCAACATGGCCTCAAGCAACCAAAGTACCAATAATACATTTGCCTGCACGTCCCATCTCCAAATAGAAACCCCAGGATTACTTGTATATACAACTATACTTTGGGACAGTAAAAATGCACCCAGACATAGATAGCTAAACCGCAGCCATCTTCTTATCTTAATAGGCCTCTTCTCAGCCACCACGCATAAAGACAATAAAATTGCACACCCTGTAAATCCCATATACAGAAGGATTGCCCGAATGATTGTACATGGATCATCCACCCAAGCTTCCTGCTTTAAGCCATTTGACTGGATTGCTGAAAATGTAATTACCACCAGCATCACCGCTACATAAATGGCTGCTATCCTTTTATCATATCTCTTTGCATATGAAACGATCACAACACTAAAACATGCCAATAATACAGGCCACATTACAACATATACATTTCCTACTTGCACTTTCCCACCTCTTGCTGTCATTTCTTTCTACCGCACGGTTTGTTAATGTATATGCTTGTATTAAATTGGCTATGACTTTTTTAACCAATGAGCTACCTTCTAATCAACTTCAGAAAATGCTCCAATTCATTGGTATACTCTCCGTGTACCCAGGAATATAGGTCTGGATCAATATAATTACGATATCCACGTTCCACAATCATGCCAAGACGATGCCAGATCTTATAAATACTAATACGGATTTGTTCCTTTTCTGTAAAACTCGTCTTACCAAATCCCTCACAGAATGCCTTACCAGGCTCCTTAGAAAAATCATGAAAGTCGTGAGTCATAAGAGGATCTCCATATAACATGGCTGCATAATCAATTAAGCCCATTAACCGATTATCCTTAATCATAAGGTTCCCATTCCAAGTATCCGTATGGATCAGGCATGGATGAATCACCTCATTTAGCACCTCTCTCTGGCTTTCAATCAATCCTAGAAGCTCTTCCCCCTTCATTCCCGGAACTTCAATTTGCTTATCCAAAGCATCTCGAAGCAGCATCTTAACAAGAGTAAGGATAAAATCACAATTATTTTCCACATGAGTTTCCGGTATGGCTGGAATTCCAAAATAGTCTCCTGGAATGGAGCAAATCTGTTTGCAAATCTTCCCTACTTCCCGCTTAATTTCATATACTTTCGCTTCCTCTGGCCAAGGAGTCAGATTATTTAATGGTGTTCCCTCAATAAAGCTCATAAAGAAATATGGCACATCGCAAACGGAACATGACATATCAAAATAAATAAGCCTTGGTGCCGGAATATGTAATTTCTCTTCAAATAGCTTTAGCATCCTTGCTTCCGTCTTCACTACGTCTCTCTCATGACGCATCATAAGCACATCGGCTTCCGGTGCAATCTTTAATACCATTTTCCTATTATCCGCCTCAATCAGATACACTGCATTACACAGTCCTCCTGCAAGCTCTTTACAAGAGAAGTGTTCAAAAGACTTTCCCAACGCCCGCTTGGTCATCTTATGAATGACTTCTTCTGTCTGACGATACTTGCTTACTGCATCGATCACTGTCTCATTCATGACAATTCCTCCTTTTATTCTGTTACTTCTATTGTAAATCTTTTCCTAACTAACTTCCATGTTATGTGTTATTATTTTTATGTATTTTTTAGTAGAACAAAGTGTGTGTTCCACACACTCTTGC
>JAUNRX010000242.1 GCA_030539495.1 bacterium
TGATTCCAATGTTATTGGTCCACTTTTTCTTCATCTTTGCTTCTACCCTTCCATAATTTAAATTTTTTCGCAGACTGGGAAGCTTTCTTATCACATCCCTGTAAACGTTCTCTTAATGTATCCGCATCTAGGTTACGAATGATATTGCCACCTTCTGCAATAGAAACAGCTCCTGTCTCTTCAGATACAATAATCGTAATGCTGTCTGAAACCTCACTGATCCCTACCCCTGCACGATGTCTTGTACCAAGGTCTTTGCTAAGAAGCAAGTTATCGCTAAGTGGAAGATAGCAGGTAGCTGCTACGATTCGATCACCACGTATAATAATCGCTCCATCATGTAATGGGGTATTATGTTCAAATATATTAATAAGTAACTGACTGCTAACTACAGAATCCATAATGATCCCTGTTCTGACATATTCATTTAACGTAATATCTTGTTCACAGACGATCAATGCTCCTGTCTTTGTCTTGGCCAATTCAAACGTTGCTCGAACAAGGTCTGTTATTGTCTTTTCACTGTATCGTTCATTTTTATCTTTCTGTTCATCAAATGGCATAATGGACATAACTATATTCTTTCGTCCTAACTGTTCCAATGCCCTTCGAAGTTCTGGCTGAAAGATGATTACAAGTGCAATAATTCCCACGTTAATGGTTTTGGATGCAATCCAAAGTATTACACTTAAATTTAAAATAGACGCAATTAAACTAAACACAAGAATGACAACAACACCCTTAAGCAGCATCCAAGCTCTTGTATCTTTTACCCATATGATAATGTGGTAAATCATAAAAGCGATGATTGCGATCTCAACCCAATCTGTAAAATTAATGTCAGGTATTGAAAGCCATGCTTTTGAATCTTCAATAAAAGATATTATTGCACTCATAAGTTCCTCCTAGTATAATTACATCTATTTTTCTTATTCTTTGTCGTCGAAATGAATATCGTCTAAATTACTAAAATCATATTGAATGTCTTCATTTAACATTCTTTGCTGATTCTTACTCATTTTGCCATCATCAAACTGTTCTGGCTGTTCTTCATACACATCTTCTTCAGCTTCCACATTGGTGCTAAATCGTTTTACACTCTTTTCAGGTGTCGTAACCTTTACTTTCGGAACTGCCTTTACATAATAGTAGTAATGGTCGTCCTCAAACTGTACATGTTCTACTCTAGAATATTCAAGAGTAAGTCTAAAGAATTGAATAATATATACAATTATACTGGATAGGATTGTTCCAATGATCATCTTTAAGATTAAACCAGAGGAATCTAAAACAAAATCTCCAATCAGATATAATAAGATTGTACATGCTCCACCAGAAATAATACTGATTTCAAATGCATGGTCGATCGATAAATTACGAATTAAATATGTGATTACTAGTACAATTGCAAATACGCAAAGTGTTAAAAGCATTGTCTTGTTGCCAAGCAGCTCATTAATCACGTGTTTATACAGTACTAAGATATCATCCACATTTGCTGTTGCATTGCTTGCCAATGCTGCATTCTGGATATCTAAAAATAGATAATATACAACCACTCCACTGCATACCGGAACGATTGTAATTGGTGTTGCAATAAGTCCCATTAAAATTGGAACAATATATTGTAAATTGAGTAAATATAAGATCGGTACTGCCAAAATTACATATCCGCACTTTGGTGATACTCTTGCAAATAACACATAGATAATCAGCAAGATAATTACCGCTATAATTGCTAGAAATGGCGATACGGCATACACATGAATTACGGTATAGATTGCAGCAAGCAATACTAATATTGTAGATGGTGTAAATGCACTAATCACACTTAACCCTAGAATTACAAATAACTTACTGAAACGTTCGTCATATCCTAAATGACTATTGATCAATTTGAATACTACAAACGCGATCAAAAACTTTACGATTGGTTCAATGTACATTTCGTACTTCTGATAAAAGGTACGAATTCTCTCTTTTAATACAAGCAACTGAGTCATTCTTCTCTTGTTCCCCCCTACTTTTCTTCGGATTCATAAATTTTGCAAAGGTATTTTAATCCTTTATTATATCCTGCAAGTTTACGTCTAGAGGCTTCAAACTTTAAGGTATACCCAATTACTGTGCATAGTACTGATACTACTAGTACCATAATATACACGCCAAGAATATACATGCCTAATGTCTGATAATTTAACTTAACAGCCTTAGCAATTAAATACTCGGATTGATAAATGCCGACAAGAAGTAAAATCAGGAAATAGGCAATTGTAGAAAAAACTACTGTATTTAATATTTGCAAACGAATATAATCTTTCTTAAAATATTGACTTAACTTAATATCTTCTTTGCCACTTTTCTTTTCGTATATGGCAAGTTTTGTCATAACTCTTATTTTATCATTGTTCAACATTCTTTTCA
>JAUNRX010000100.1:0-5221 GCA_030539495.1 bacterium
ACTCAGGGGAAAGGAAGATGTCGCAAAAAACAGCGACATTCCCCTTCGGCGCGGGAAAAGTGTGTGTTCCTTGTAAAGGACTTAAGACGCGAGAGTGTGTGGAACACACACTTTGTTCTTTACGAGAGAAACTCGTAGAGCGTGTTTCTTCTCGTTTCTGTTTATTTAGAGTCAATCCTTTTTCTTAAAGCAAAGATACCATTCATAGCAGTCTAGCCCTAAAGAGCCAGGATCGGTCTGACGCTTTCTTACTTCACTGGATTTCTTAGGTGGTGGAACAAGTACAGGGTCACCTGGCTGCCAGTTTGCCGGTGTCACTACGTTTTCACAATCAGCAGTCTGAAGTGCCTCAATAATTCGAATGATTTCAGGAATATAACGTCCGGTTGTCAGAGGATAGATTAAGATACAGCGAATCTTCTGTTCAGGATCGATAATATATACATTACGAACTGTTTCTGTGGTGGTTACTTCCGGGGCAATCATGCCATATAGTTTTGCTATGTCGCCTACTCGGTCTGCCACAATAGGGAAAGGAAGGCAGAGTCCGGTTAATTCACGGATAGAATTTGCCCATGCCAAGTGGGATGGATTGGAGTCAATGCTTAATCCAATTAACTGCACTCCTAATTGATTAAATTGTTCTATTTCTTTTGTAAATGCAATAAATTCGGTTGTACATACAGGCGTAAAATCACCTGGATGAGAAAAGAAGACCACCCATTTCCCTTTTAAATCAGACATTCTTAACATGCCAAAGGTTGTAAGTGCAGTAAAATCCGGTGCGGTCATGCCGATGCTAAGATGATTCATAAATGCGTTTTTCCTCCTTAAAAATAATCTCTATAGTAATGTATGCACAGAAAGGAGAGGAGTGAATAGTCAGAGCTTCTTGTAGCATAATAGAGTAAAAAAGCGAAGAGACACACTTTTTGGGTAATAATAGTATATATTTAGGCAATATGGATTGAAATGGCAAAAAAGTAATGGTAAAATAGTACTAGATTACAGAAAAAGGAAACAATATACACGAATACATAGGGGAGAAAATGCTGATGCCGGTAGATAGTTATAGAAGAAAGAAGAAAAGGCTAGGCGATTTACTAGTCAATGCAGCAGTCATTACCCAGGCACAGTTAATGGAGGCGTTGGAGAAGCAGAAGAAGACGTCTACAAAATTAGGTGAGACATTAATTGATCTGGGGTATACAAGTGAATATGAGATTGCCAAAGCCCTGCATTTACAGCTTGGGTATGAAATGGTCAAGTTATCCGAACTCGAGGTGGCAGATACCATTTTAAACCTTGTAGGGGAACAGGTACTTCGTAAGCATGTAGTTATGCCGTTTGCATTTGGCAAGGATAATGCCAATGTCTTGCGGGTAGCCATGTCAAATCCGCTTGATATTATTGCGATGGATGACCTGGCAATTATAACGAATATGCAGATTGAGCCAGTCGTTACGACGACAACGGAAGTTATGAAGAATATTGATAAGTATTACGGAAATGCGGAAGCAATGGCAGTGGCAGAACGTTATACAAAGGAAAAAGAGAGCCAGTATAAAGAAGAAGAGAAGGCTCAAAAAGAAGATGTGTTAAATGCGCCAATCGTTGTGCTTGTAAATACAATTATTGAGCAGGGCGTCAGACAGAGAGCCAGCGATATACATATAGAGCCATTAGAGAAAAAGGTCCGAGTTCGGTACCGAATCGATGGTGTACTAAAAGAAGCAATGGTATATAACCTTAATGTTTTTCAAGCAATTATTGCTCGTATTAAGATTATTGGAGATATGGATATTGCTGAAAAAAGAAAGCCACAGGATGGCAGAATTACCTCTATTGTAGACCGGAAAGAATACGATATCCGTGTTTCCATCCTTCCTACGGTATTTGGAGAAAAGATTGTACTAAGAATTACTGCCAAGAAGGCATTAAATAAGGATAAAAAGGAACTTGGATTATCGGAAAAAGAGTTAGCAGAATTTAATCAGATTCTAAAGCATCCTTATGGGATGCTGTTAGTTACAGGGCCAACAGGAAGTGGAAAGTCAACGACCCTTTATACGGCACTTAGCGAACTTAATACAGAGCATGTAAATATTGTTACATTAGAGGATCCGGTCGAGGCAAATATTGATGGAATTAACCAGGTACAAACCAATGATAAGGCAGGCGTTACCTTTGCATCAGGACTTCGTTCTATTCTTCGTCAGGATCCGGATATTATCATGATCGGAGAAATTCGTGATAATGAGACGGCACAAATCGCGGTAAAAGCCGCAATCACAGGGCATCTTGTAGTTAGTACACTACATACAAACAGTGCAGCCAGTACCATTGCCCGTTTGGAGGATATGGGAATTGAGAGTTATTTGCTTGCGGATGCAACCGTTGGAATTATCGCCCAACGTCTTGTCCGCAGGTTATGTCCGTCTTGTAAGAAAAGTCGCCTTGCGACGCTGACGGAAAAGAAGATGATGCAAGTTCCTGAAACAGAGGAATTTACCGTATATGACCCGGCTGGATGTAATTCCTGTAATGGGACAGGATATTATGGAAGAGTCGGTGTTTATGAGATTATGAGAGTTACCCCGGAATTAAAAGTATTGATCAGTCAGAATGCAACTGCCATGGAGATTCAGAAACGTGCAGAAGCATTAGGAATGAGCAGCTTGCGGGATAATGGAATACGTTATGTTCGAGAAGGAATTACCTCTATGGAGGAAGTAAGACGTATTACGTATGAGTAAAATAGGAGTGTACAGCAATGATTACAATGGAAGAACTTTTGCTTTTGGCAAAAGAGAAGAAGGCATCGGATGTTCATATTACCGTAGGAATTCCTGCAAAATGCCGTGTAAATGGTGATTTGGTAGATATGGGACTTCCCACTCTTATGCCGGAGAATACGGAAAGCCTTGTAAAAAGCATATTGAATCAGTCACAGCTTGAAAAGCTGGAGGAAAACGGCGAAGTCGATTTCTCCTATGCAATTAAGCAGGTGGGACGATACCGTGTCAATGCATTTAAGCAAAGAGGGACGTATGCAGCAGCGATCCGTTTGGTAGGAACAGATATTCCTACGCCGGAACGATTAGGACTTCCAAAATCCATCGTGGACCTGACCAATAAAAAGCGTGGACTTGTACTGGTCACAGGACCGACAGGAAGCGGTAAGTCTACGTCTTTGGCATCCCTCATTAATATTATTAATCAACAGGAAAACGATCATATCATTACATTGGAAGATCCGATCGAATATTTGCACAAACATAGCAAAGCAATTGTGAATCAAAGAGAAATCGGCTTGGATTCCCGTTCGTTTAGCGATGCATTACGTGCAGCATTACGACAGGATCCTGATGTAATACTGGTAGGGGAAATGCGTGACTTAGATACCATTTCAATCGCAGTTACTGCGGCAGAAACGGGACATCTTGTATTTTCCACCTTACATACAATTGGTGCAGCAAGTACGATAGACCGTATCGTAGATGCATTTCCACCACATCAGCAGCAACAGATCAAGGTTCAGTTGGCCAGCGTATTAGAATGTATCATATCGCAGCAGCTGATCCCTACCATGGATGGACTGGGCCGAGTGGCAGCCTTTGAAATCATGCATGTAAACAGTGCGATTCGTAACCTGATTCGTGAAGGTAAGACACATCAGATTCAGTCGATCATTCAGACAAATCGAAAACTTGGAATGCAGACAATGGATGATTCCATTTTTGAACTATATGCAAGGGGAATGATTAATTCCGAAGAAGCAATTAACTGTGCAGTAGATTCTGCCGTTATGAGCCGAAAAGTATTCTAGGAAAGGAGGAAAATAGATGAATAGTTTTTCTTATGTCGCAATTGAGAAAGACGGGAAAGAGCGAAAGGGAAGTATCGAAGCTCCCTCAGAAGAACTGGCAATCACTCAGCTGAAAGCGGACGGGCTGATTCCTCTTTCTGTCTCGGCACAATCATTTATGACAAAGGATCTAAACCTTAGTTTTGGTACAAAAGTAAAGCCGCGTGATTATAGTTTGTTTTGTAGGCAGATTCTTGGAATAATTGCAGCAGGTGTTAATATTATCGATGCACTGGATATTGTTGCAGAGCAGACAGAAAATAAGCATCTAAGGAAAGCAATCAAGGAAACGCAGTATGGAGTGGAAAAGGGCGATGGCCTTGCAGTTTCCATGCGTACACAGCAGGAAATTTTCCCGGCAATTCTCATTAACATGGTAGAAGCCGGTGAGTCCTCCGGTAACTTGGAGATTGCCTTTGACCGTATGGCATCCCATTTTGAAAAGGAAGCCAAGTTAAAAGCCATGATTAAAAAGGCAATGATTTATCCATCCGTAGTCGGACTGGTTGCCATTGGTGTAATCATCGTTATGATGGTTGTCGTAGTGCCGAACTTTGAAAACTTGTTTAGCCAGATGGGAACAGAGCTTCCTTGGATTACAAGGGCAGTACGAAATACAAGTCAGTTTATCACAAGCAATATCCTGTGGTTAGCCGGATTAGTTGCTGCAATTGTTGCTGGAATTAAGTTTTATAAAAAGACACCAAATGGGGAACTGTTATTTGCAAAAATGGCATTGAACATGCCGGTATTTGGAAAGCTGAATATGAAGTCCTACTGTTCCAGATATGCAAGAACCATTTCTACGTTGTTATCTGCCGGTATTCCATTGATGGATGCCATTGAGATTACGGCAAAGACCATCGACAATGTGGTTGTTAAGAACACGTTATTGAAGGCAAAAGAAGAGGTGGCAAGAGGTGTTCCGTTATCGATTCCTCTTAAATCAAGTGGGATTTTCCCATCCATGGTTTGTCATATGACAAAGATTGGGGAAGAAACAGGTAATATGGAGGCTATGTTAGAACGACTGGCTGACTATTATGATGAAGAAGTGGATATTGCCACTCAATCCTTATCTGCGGTGTTAGAGCCATTTATTATATTATTCTTAGCGGTGATTGTATGTATCTTAATCGCATCTATTATGTCACCAATGCTTCAGATGTATAAGGATATGGATAATTTATAATCGTTTGTAATCACTGTATCCTGTTTATAGGGAGACGGTGTTTATAATAAATACACATATAAAACAAAGGAGACTTTAAAATGAAAAAACTTTTAAAGAAATCAGACAAAGGGTTCTCTTTAGTAGAACTTATCGTAGTAATTGCTATTATGGCAGTATTA
>JAUNRX010000100.1:5321-13362 GCA_030539495.1 bacterium
AGAAAGTGAGAACATAACAATGAACGCAATACCATATTTAATCATTTTTACATACGGAATTGTAATTGGAAGTTTCTTAAATGTATTAATTTATCGAATTCCAAAGCAAGAAGATTTTGTAAAGACACGCTCCCATTGCATGTCTTGTGGCTACCAGCTAAGATGGTATGATTTAATCCCAGTAGGAAGCTACCTCTTCTTGAAAGGAAAATGTCGTAAATGTGATACGAAGCTATCCATACAATATCCCATGATTGAATGTGTTAATGGTATTTTATATGTTCTTATTTTCTATTCTTATGGAATTACCATGACAAGCGTGCTGTATGCATTAACTGCATCAGCACTGCTTTCATTAAGCATGATTGATTTTCAGACATTTGAGATCCCGGTGGGATTTAATTTATTTATCGCAGCAGTAGGTCTTGTGCACTTGGCACTGGATTATCAAAATTGGAGTGACTACCTGATAGGGGCAGTTTCCGTCAGTGGTTTTATCTTACTATTAATTATTGCAACAAAAGGACGCGGCATGGGCGGAGGAGATCTTAAGCTTATGGCAGCAGTCGGATTACTATTGGGATGGAAATTAACCATTTTAGCATTTTTCTTAGGATGCGTATTTGGATCGATCCTACACATTACAAGAATGAAAATAACAAAAGCAGACCATATGCTTGCATTCGGCCCTTATTTATCTATGGGGATTATCGTTAGCATGTTATATGGCGAGCAATTGATCAGATTATATATAAATACAATGTTTTACTAACTACAAAGGATGGAGGGAATACAAATGAGCAGAATTGGATCAGCCGTTATGATGAAGAGGGTTATCAGTATTGAGATTGGCCAAGAGCGAACTAGAATATGTGAGGTCGATTACAGAAAGAAAAATCCAAAGGTGTATAACCATATCACATTTACGACGCCTCCGGATGTCATCGATGATGGTTATATACGTGACAAGCGTGTGCTTGCAGCTGTTTTAAAGGATAAAATGGAAAGCGTAAATATGCGCAATACCAAGGTTGTATTTACCATAGCTTCTACTAAGATTGCTAACCGTGAAGCAACCATTCCTCTTGTAAAAGAAAACAGGATTCAAGAGGTTGTTATGGCCAGTGCCAACGATTATTTCCCAATCGATGTAAATGACTATAATATTACATATTTGGAATTGGAACGAATGAACACCGAGCAGGAGAAAGGAATTCGCCTATTGGTATTAGCAGCCCCATCCAGTCTGATTAAGACCTATTATGAACTTGCTGATTTATTAAAACTTTCTATTGTAGCAATTGACTATGTTGGAAACAGTTCTTATCAGGTTGTAAAGAATCAGAAAGAAGAAGGAGTTCGTCTGATGGTTCAGATGAATGACCAGAGTACGATTATCAATCTATTGGAAACAAACTGTTTATTGCTTCAACGAACTCTCCCTTATGGAACGGATACAATTGCACAGGCAGTCATTCATAACTCGGTATTTAACGTGGAGACATACATTGAGGCAATGGAAGTATTAAAAAATGAGGAAGTCATCAATAATCAGTTTACCTTATTTGAAGAAAACTATAGTACATTTACGGCAGCATCTGAAAAGTATAACAACCAGTTGATGATGGAGAATGCAAAAGAAGATGTAACGTCCTCTTTAAAACTGTTAACCTCCAATTTAAACCGTGTCATAGATTATTTCACGACAAAGCATCCCGGTAAGGCAATCTCAAAAATTGTGATTACAGGGGATGGGGCGTTAGTCAATAACATGGAAGGCTTGATTCAAAATGAAATTGGAATTGAGACTAGTAAATTAACGGAACTAACCAATATAACCTTTGCCAAAGAGATGGAGCTGGCAGGTGTCGATCAAAATCAATACTTATCCTGTATTGGTGCAGCCATGCAGCCATTGGACTTTGTACCAAAGGAAGTCCTTTTAAAGGAAACGAAGGAAAAGACAATGATGTTTCCGCTTGTAATGCTAGGTGTTAGTATTGTAGGCGCATTTACCATCTTTTTATCTTCTTATCTACTATACCGTCAGACAGTAACGGAAGGGAATCGATTAGAGGAAAAGATTCTTGAAGTGGCAGATATAGAGGAAATTTACAATAACTATACAAGTACGAAAGCAAAGTTAGGAAATCTTGAAGTAGTACATGGAAATACAGAAAATGTATCAGAACATCTTTTAGAGTTTTTAGCAGAATTGGAAAGCAAGACTCCAAAAGGTTGTAACGTAGAGTCCCTACAGCTAAGCAGCGGTGATATTACAATGCAGGTAGTTGCATCCAGTAAGACATTGGCAGCAAAGTATATTGAAAGCTTAAAAACATGTGAACGAGTAAAAGGCGTAACTTGTGGAGGATTTTCAGGAAGCTCGGATGCCGGAGATTCAGATAAGGTTTCCTTTACCGTGGTATGTAACTTTGGACAGGAGGAAGTAAAAAATGCAGATCAGTAAAAGAGATATCAAATTATTAATCCTATTAGCCTGTATTTTAGTATTAACGGCATCCTATATGTTCGGATATAAGCATTTTGGAGAAAAGCGACATACGGTAGAAGAAAAGAATAGCATTTTGCAGGAAAAATACAATGATCTAAGTGCGAAAAATGCAAATCGTGAAAAGTATATACAGGAAACGGAAGCGAATAGCAAGAAGTTAGAGACATTGACTGCGAAATATCCAAGTGCAGTGACCGTAGAAAATGAGATTTATTTTACAAAGCTGTTACAAGATAAGACGAAAGCAGTCGTAATGCAGATGACTTACACCGAACCGGAAACATTTTATGCAGACAGTGAAGCAGGAACGTCAACAGGAATTACCGGATATAAGGCTGTTTCTACGATTTCATTTGAGGCAGATTATGCATCCTTTAAGAAAGCAGTCCAATATATCAATTCAGCCAAATCAAGACGTGTCATTGACAGCATAAACGTATCCGTTGACCGAACAAGCGGAAAGCTAAGCGGTTCCATGGCATACAATGATTACTATTTAGATGGTGCAGATGGAAAATATGAACCGGATACCATTCCAGCAGGAGCAAGCGGAGCAGGCGTAGAGAGCATTTTTGGAAAACTGGTAACTAGCAAATAGGTGAGTAAGAGATGAAAGAGGGGAACCAAATGAAAAAGAATAATAAGGGTTTTTCTTTAGTTGAACTACTGGTCAGTATTGTGATCCTGGGGATTATCATGATTCCAATTTTAGATAATATCGTTGTGGCAACGAGAATGAATATGAAATCAAGGCAAGTGGCGGATGTAACCGTACTTGCCTCTAATATAATGGAGAGTGTAAAAGTAGAAGGGGATCTGTCTTCCATGGCGCAAAAATTATTGCAGGAAGATAAATCCTCTTATCTTGATTTATTTACCGGAGAGGATACTTCAGAAACTGAAGTGATGCAGGTAGAGAAAAAAGCTGGAGAGTATGTAGAGGCAGAGAAGGTCTGTATTGTGAAAGGAGAGGACGGAACCTATACCTTTGAGGAAAATGCAAATGCGACCTATGAATTTGCAGCAAAAAAACTGCGCTATAATGACCAAGTGTACAATGCCATTATTCGTTATGATGGAAAAGAGTATAAAACGACAAAAGATGAAAGCGGAAAAGATATAAATGGCATTAACAGTGAGGAAATTCCGGTATTGCCAACGGTTTCATCAGAACAAAATGCAGTAATTTCTTGTGGTTATAGCGATAAATGGGCAGAGAGTACATTAAAGCATTCTTTTAATCAGTGGTATAACACCAGTTTTACAGGAACAAACGAGATTACCAATAGTACCATTGGAAAGAGCATGAGCAGATCTTTTACTGTTACGGTAGATATCCAGGACGAAAACTATGTTGTAGAGGCAAAGGTTGTATATACATTAGACAGCAGGTTGATTTATAAAATCGGCAGCGTAACGGAAGAGGAGTGCCAGAAGTATAGAACCTATGAGAACACCCTATTCAAGAAAGAATTTAAAGAGCTGGAGAATATATATTTATTCTATACTCCAAATATGAATAAACAATCAGATACAGTAACTTTAATCAATAATCTTCCGAAGGAAAAGGCAGCCATTCAGTTCTATTTGGTAGGACAAAAGCAGAAGGCAGAAAGCACTACGGAAGTAAATCAAGACTATGAACTCCATTTTAACTTAGAAGAAGCAAATTGTGAGACAACAGAAGGAAGTACAAAGAAGTATCATACCATATTTCGTAATAATTTAGATTCTGAGTTAGGAATTACTCCAACCATTACAAGTAATATCGATTCCCTAGACCAATTAACGACAGGAACGATTGTAAATAAAGAAGAAAGCAAGATTAGGCTGTATGAGGTTACCGTAGAAATTTATCAAATGGATGAGACAAAGCCATTTGACAAAAAGAATCTATTAACCAGCATATCGTCAACAAAGGGGGAAGAGTAAATGAGACGTAAGAAACCGTATATCAACAACCAAGGCTCCACCATTATTATCGTACTTGTGGCAGTTTCATTTATTATGATCTTAGCAACCTTGTCTTTATCCATGTCTGCTGCAAATGTAAATATGAAAAGCGTGGAACGAAAGGCGAAGGAAAATTTCTATAGTGCAGAAATGGCACTGGATGAATTAAAGGCAAACTTAGAGACAGAACTAGGGGAACTGGTTCGAAGCGTATATACCAATACGATGATCGCCTACTCCGATATTCCACTAGGACAGCGAAATGAGAAGTTTAAGAAAGAGTTTTTAGCAGAGTACCTTAGTAAATATGACTTAGAGGGTACGATAACTACAAATGACCTATCCAGTAATAAGGAATTACGTTATGACTGTGAAAAACTTAAAAACTTGCTTGTAAAGACAAAACCATACACGGATATGACGAATACGACGACAAATACATTAGAATGGATGTTTAATTCCAGAAATACCAAAGAGCAATATATATGCTTTCAAAATGTGACATTAAAATACGTTGGTGAAAATAATTATGTAAGTCGAATTGTAACCGATATCAAGGTCTCAATTCCAGATTTGAATTTAGAAACTATCAGTAATATTCCACCATTTACAGAATACGGACTTATCGCTAACACAAAATTGCTTGTGAATCATGCGAATGCTGAAGTAACCGGCAATGTATATGCAGGGGAAGAAGGTGTGGTAGTTGATGGGGGCAGTACAAGCCTTATTGTTTTGGCAAACCAGATCATCACAAAAGGAGCTATCAAGGCATATAACGGTGGAAATATAACGTTACAAGACCAAGACGGAAACAGTAATAAATATAGTCTGGATGTATGGGCAGCCAATATTGAGACAGATACCGTAAGCAGATCAGAGACTGTAAGCACAACGGAAGATGCAAAGACAAAGATGGAGTTAAGCGGAAATTTCTATATTTCAGATGATACCACATTAAACGCGCCTAATAGCTCTGTGAAGTATAGTGGCAGTTATTATGGATATGGATACGGAAATACCGCAGAAACAAGTTCAGCTATGATACTGAACTCCAAGGATAGCACCTTAGATCTAAGTAATATTGTAAATTTATTTATCGCAGGTCGTGCATTTATTGAGCCGGCATCCGGTTCGACTAGCCTCATTGCCAATAGAAATGGTTTTGCAAGCAAGTATGTAAGAACGGGAGAGGCCATCTCAACCAAAGGAAACCAGGCAATCTATCGATTACCGGACGAGTGTATTGGAGTAGTAAAGAAAAATGGAACAAGAACTTCAGTAGGTACCAATCCGTTGTCAGTGGAAGAGTACCAAAAACTACTGGATTCCAAAGATACACTGATAGTAGATACAAGCTATCAGCTTCCATTTAGCAATAAGCCATTAAGCGACTATGTAGATGCCAAGGATCCTTATAATATTATCTTTGACCAGGTAAATGAATCTTCCTATGTATATTTTTATCCAAACTTTAAAGATGAGGAATCGGCAAATCAGTATTTCCAGGACTATTACAATAGTGGAGATTCAAGTTATCGAGAAAAACTACTTCAGAGAATGAAGGAATATAATACGACGGTAATTGCGCCAAATAACTTTAACAGCAGTATAGGACGTAAGACATATGCTGGAAATACCGTGTTTTATGACAGTAAGGGAAAATTCGTATTAGACAATAATTCAGTAGATGCAGAGCTCCCACAACAGTTTGTAGATGAAGCAAACGATTTGACACAAATGAATAAGGCGTATTGTACTAAATTACTGCCATCTCTTAGCGGGTATACGGACGAGGAATTAAAATCATGTGATACGTTATTTAACTCCTTAATCATCTATGAATCAGGGGAAGAGAGTAAACCCGGTATGAAAGAGTTATTGGGAGGATTAAAAACAAAGGTATTTGAAAATGCAGAGTATGGTTCCTTTTTACTCGTAGACAATCAGAGCAGTAAACAGGGGGAAAATACATTTGTATTAGATAGCACCGTATCCGATCAGGTGCGAGTAGTGATTGCAACAGGAGATGTAGAAGTAAAACGTGACTTTACCGGACTGATCATTAGTAAAGGAACCATTAAATTGCAGGATGGTGTCAAGGTCAAGGCAGATGCAGAAAAAGTATTTAGCTTAGTGTCAAATACCGATATTAAGACAGTATTTCGTGACTACAACAGCTTTGGGACTGATTTCAAATCAACACAAAATAAAGAAATCCGAATGAAGGATTTGATTACGATCGAGAACTGGAAGAAAGAGTAGGGCGGAGTTAATAAATGAAGAAGAGTTATAATGATAAGGGAATTTCATTAATTGAAGTATTGATTGTGGTAGTGATCATAGGAGTTATGACAGGGGCAGTTACCATGACATTTTCTATTGTACACAGCCGTAATCCAAGCAATTGTATCAGTAATATTGACTCGTTGTTAGAAGAAGTAAAAAGTGAGGCAATGAGTAAGGAGAGACCACCGTATTTGGTTATTTATCAGTCCAGTGATGAAGCATATCCTGGATATTATGCAGCAAAAACAACTTCCTTAGCCTCCTATACGGAACAGCCACAGAGTGATACCAAGATTGGAACCAATCGGATTAAGTTACAAATAACTCTTTCGGATCACAGTGTTATTGATATCGCAGAAAAAGAGGTATTTATAACCTTTGACCGAGCATCCGGCAGTATGAAAAACTGTTCTGTAGCTGTTAAGGGGACTGTGCCCGTAGAAGTGAGCACTCCTGAACGGATTGCAGCAACAGGGGGAGGCAGGGAAAGTACCATTCGTATTATTGCAGAGACTGGAAAACACTTTATCGAGTAGGAGGGATGTGTATGGATAACAAAGGAATATCATTGATTGAAGTCGTCGTTTCCTTGGCGATTTTAGGGATAGTAGTTGCTTGTGTCGGCACATTTCTAAATGTGGGCATGAATACGTCCACAACCGCTACCAACATTGCAAGTGTCCAGAAGGAAGCACAGATCGTGCAGAATCAAGTACAGTCCTGGATTATGGGAACCAATAAAGGGATTGCCTGTTATAAGGACCAAACGAATTTTGATTACGTTGCAGCCATTTATCATACGGGTCAAAATGCAAGTGACCAATATGTTCAATTGATTTATTACAGGGAAAAAGAGCAGAGGCTATATTACCATAAGCTTATGACAGATGAAAGCACGACCGGTTCCTTGGAGGATATTATTAACGATGCCAATGCCATTGAGGCAGCAGCAGACTGGGAGAGCTACCTGTTAAGCAGTTTTGTTACTGATATTAATTTGGATACGACACAGATTGAAAATCAGGTGGTCTCCTTTACGATAGATTATGCCGTAAAGGGAAAGACATATCATGTAAGCAATACGATCAAGCTAAGAAATGTGGTAAGTACCAATCCAACAGAGTAAACCAGGGAGGAAGTTACATGCATAGAAAAAGAAAAGGTCCAAGCAGGAATGCTTATATTGCAGTAATCGTGATCATTGCGATTATTACCACGCTAGGCAGTATGCTTAGTTACCAGTTAGTCTTTGGAGAAGATAAAGTTACTAAAATATTGGCATCG
>JAUNRX010000101.1 GCA_030539495.1 bacterium
TTCCTTGTAAAGGACTTAAGACGCGAGAGTGTGTGGAACACACACTTTGTTCTACGATATAGCATGTTTATTTACAAACGAATTTCCGTATGATAAACTTGTAATACTGTAAAAAGATAAGAAAAAGGAAGTGTGACACAAATGCTAGACGGAAAAAAGACCTTATTCAGTGGGATGCAAGCAACAGGTAATCTGACATTAGGAAATTATTGTGGTGCTCTCAAAAACTGGGTGACATTAAACGATGAATATGAATGTTTCTACAGCGTTGTAGATATGCATTCAATTACGGTTCGTCAAAACCCTGCCGAACTAAGAAAACGTGCAAGAGCACTATTAACATTATATATTGCAGCAGGCTTAGATCCTGAGAAAAACTGTATTTATTATCAATCACATGTAAGTGCACATGCAGAATTAAGCTGGATCTTAAATTGTTATACGTATATGGGCGAGTTAAACCGTATGACACAATTTAAGGACAAATCCTCAAAGCATGCAGATAATATTAATTCAGGCCTTTATACGTATCCAGTATTAATGGCATCTGATATCTTACTTTACCAAGCAGATGTAGTGCCAGTAGGAGCTGACCAGATGCAGCATTTAGAATTAACACGTGATATCGCGCAGAGATTTAATAATATTTATGGTGATGTGTTTACAATTCCAGAAGCATATGTTGGAAAAACTGGTGCTAGGATTATGAGTCTTCAGGATCCAACAAAGAAGATGAGTAAATCTGATGAAAATATCAATGCGAGTATTTATCTTACAGATGATCCAGATACAATCATTCGTAAATTCAAACGTGCCGTAACAGATTCTTCTGCAGAAGTACGTTATGATAAAGAAGAAAAACCAGGTATTAGTAACTTAATCGATATTTATCGTTCTGCCACAGGTAAAGGAATCGAAGAAATCGAGCGTGAGTTTGATGGAAAAGGTTATGGAGACTTTAAGTTAGCAGTTGGTGAATCGGTAGCAGACTTATTAAAACCAATTCAAGACAGACAAGTAGACTTATTAAAAGATAAAGCATATATTGATGGAATTATTAAAGCAAATGCTGAGAAAGCAAACTATTTTGCAAATAAAACATTAAGAAAAGTTCAGAAAAAAGTAGGATTTCCTGAAAGAATAAGATAATAAAACAAAAAAGTCATAAGGGTAATTTAAGAAATATCGAAAAAATTGCCCATATGACTTTTTTTAGTCATAAAAGTAAGATAGAATATACGTAACGGGAAGAAAAATGGAATAGAAGGAGTTTTTAATATGAAACGTATTATGAAAAGGCTGCTGGTATTGATGTTGATCTTTACAATGATACTAAGTGGTTTTACAGGAACTACGAAAAAGGCACAAGCCGCCACCAAGGCAATCATCAAACTTAAAGTTACAGTAAAGCATCCAAATATGAATCAGGTTAAATTAAAGTGGAATAAGATATCTGATGCATATGGATATAATGTTTATTATAAGGCAAGTGCCAGTGATACATATCAGCTAGTGTCTTCTACATTAGAGAATCAAATTGTATTCGACAGCTTAAAGAGCGATAAATTCTATTATTTCATGATAGAGGCTTATAAGGTAGAAGATGGGAAACAAGTTGCTGTTGGAAGTTCAGGCGATTTAAAAGTCCGCTCCAACAAGATCGGTATTGATGTTTCAAAATGGAATGGAAATATTGATTGGAAAAAAGTCAAAGCAGCCGGTGTAGAATATGCAATCGTGCGTGTTTCGTATACAACAAGTACGACAGCTGAAAAATATTATAAGAAAAACATCGAAGGTGCTCAGGCAGTAGGAATTCCAGTAGGTGTCTATACCTATAGTATGGCAACAACGGAAGAGAAGGCAAAGCAAGAAGCTGAATATGTGCTAAACCTAATAAAGGGATACAAGTTACAATATCCTGTAGCATTTGATATTGAGGATAAAGTCCAAGCAAAACAAGGGAAAACAAAAGCAGGAATTGAAAAGAATACGAATCTTACAAAGACGTTCTGTGAAATCATTGAGAATGCAGGCTATAAGGCAATGATTTATACAGGATGCAGCTTTAGTAGAGATTATTTAAATATGGAAGACTTAACTGCATATGACTGGTGGATTGCTCACTATGGAAGTGATGAAGAATACACCCACTATACAGGAAAATATCATTATGGAAGCAAATGTAATTATCCAAAGACAAGATTTTGGCAGTATTCCAGTCTTGGCACACTTAGCGGTGTAAGTGGACGCTTTGATATGAATTATGAGCTGGATTTAAAAGAAAGTGTATATGGAGTAGTTCATTATGATATCGCTAAAATGCAGGAAACTTATATTACTGCAAATGGAGAAACACTGGCACAAGTTGCAGATAAATATAATGTCTCTGTAAATCAGTTAATTTCCAGTGACGACGCATATGATTCCAGTAGTATACTGAAAAAGGGAAATAAGATTGTAATCGATTCGAAAGCACTTGCATCAAAGGGAGCAAAGGTTTCGACAGTATCCAATGTAAAAGCAGTGAATGCTGGATATGAGTCAATTAAGCTTACATGGTCACCAATCAATTACTCTAATGGTTACTATATTTATCGTTCTACATCAAAAAATGGGACCTACACAAAAGTGGCAGCGGTAAAAGGGACAACTTATACAGATAAGAAATTGCAGACCAATAAGACGTATTATTATAAAGTATATGGATATAAGCAAAATGAACAGGCAATTATCTTATCTACGCAAGCAGCGATTGTCAGTGCAAAACCAGTATTATTTGCACCAAGCAACGTTAAAATATCAAATACCCAATATAATAACGTAACAGTAAAATGGTCAAAAGTTGCAGGCGCTACAGAATACAAAGTATCCGTAGCAACAACGAAAAATGGTACTTACAAAAAGGTAGGCTATACGACTGGTACGTCATTGAAACACAATAAACTGACACTTGGAAAACAGTATTATTATAAAGTAGAAGCTATAAGAAAAGTAGGGAATAAGAAATATTGGTCTCCTGCAAGTAAGATTATTTCTGCTAAGCCAAGGGTAGCAACAACAAAGATTACTAAGATATCAACATCATCAAGAAAAGTTACGCTTACATACTCAAAGATTAGTGGAGCAAGTGGATATGCAGTCTACCGATCCACCTCTAAAAATGGAAAATATACAAGATTAATTTATACTACAAAGACAAGTTATAAAAACTCTTATCTGACACGTAATAAAAAGTATTACTATAAGGTGAGAGCATATCGAGTAGTAAAAGGGAAAAAAGTATATGGAAGTTATAGTGGGATAACTTCCGTTAAAGTGAAATAATGAATCCATAAAAGACATAGTTACCAATTATATACATGTAAATTCCTATAAAGTATTTGGAGGAATTTGCCGATATATAATTGTAACTGTGTCTTTTTTTGCTAAGGATGCACACAGTTGCTAAAGGAAGATATCAGCCAAAGCTGACGACAATATGGTGCAGTAAAAGTGACATAGTCACTTTGAAAATACAAAGGAACAAGCCCCTCATAAAAAGAGGGTTTGGGGGAGGGCTAGTATGGTGTATGCCATGTAGTTCTTTGATAAAAGGATTAGAAAAAGTAACGAGGAGAGAAAGTATGAAAAAACGCAAGGTAAGGATTTTAGCATCATTACTGCTAATGATGTTATTTGTAGGTACAGTATTTAACTATGGATCTACAACAGCTGCTGCTACGTCAAATATTGCCGTAAAAGTAACGCACCCTGCAATGAATACAATTAAACTTTCATGGGAGAAGGTTAGTGGAGCAGCGGGGTATAATATTTATCATTCAAAAACACAAAATGGAACATATGAATTAGTATCTTCTATTGTGGACACATCTGTAATCTTTGATAACTTAGACACTGACACATATTACTATTTCAAGGTGGTATCTTACAGCCTGAAAAATGGTTCAAGAGTGGAAGGTGTATCATCAGGAATTATCAAAGAACGATCCAATAGCATTGGAATTGACGTTTCTAAATGGCAAAGCGACATTAACTGGGCGAAAGTAAAGCAAGACGGTATTGATTTTGCAATCGTACGTGTAGCTTATGGAGCAAGTAGTGCTGCAGAGGATAAGTACCAACAAAATCTGAAAGGTGCCAATGCCAATGGTATTCCGGTTGGAGTATATATTTACAGTAAGGCAACTACAGTGGATATGGCAAAAAAGGAAGCACAATATGTTTTAAGCATCATCAAAGGATATAATATTACCTATCCGGTTTGTTATGATATTGAGGATGATGATATCCAGGGAAAGTTATCAAACAAGACAAATACAAGTATGGTAAAAGCATTTTTTGATGTCATTGAGAAAGCTGGATATACAGGTATGTTGTATACAGGAGATAAATTTAGTGAAGCTCATTTAAATATGAATGAGTTGACGATGTATGATTGGTGGATACCTCACTATGCAACATCTAGTTACTACTATCCATATAAAGGGAATTATCATTTTAAGGATGGTACAGAGAAGGTTCTGTGTCAATACTATAAGCACTATCATAGAATGTGGCAATATTCCGAACGTGGAAAAGTAAACGGAATTAATGGCTATGTAGATATGAATTACGAGCTTGATCTAAAAGAAGAAACAACAGGAATGGTATATGTTGATTTAAAGAAAGATCAACAAAGTTATGTTGCAGGAGATCGTGATACGATTAAGACAATTGCAACAAAGTTTGGAATTACAGCCGAAGAATTAGTAAAACAAAATCCAACCTATAACGTATCCAGTCAAGTAATGAAGGGCCAAAGTGTCATCATTAATACATTAGCATTAACAGCTCCTACAGTAACAATAGAGATGGGATCATCCACATCAATCAAGTTAAGTTTCGGAGCAGTATCCTTAGCAGAAGGATATGAAATCTACCATTCTACAAGTGAGAAGGGTACGTATAAGAAAATAGCAACAACAAAAGAATTGCACTATACTCATACCAAGGTATCCTCATCGGTAACAAATTACTATAAGGTTGTTGCATACCGTACATTAAATGGAGTATATGAGACAGCTACGTCTCCAATCGTGTCCCATAAGCTTACAGTGAATAAAGTGACAGGCCTTAAGGCAGTAAGTACTAATTACAATTCAGTAAAAGTTACTTGGTCTAAAGTAAATGGTGCAACAGGATATAAAGTATATTCTTCTACAGCTAAAAATGGTACGTATAAATTAATCAAAACAACAACAGCAACAAACTATACAAATACAAAGTTAGCTTATAACAAGACAGTATATTATAAAGTAACAGCTTATGTAAAAGGAACAGATAAGGATATAGAATCAGCGCTATCCGGTTATGCATCTGCAAAGCCAATTCAGGAATCTGCAACTGATGTAAAGGCAGCTACGGTAACGAATAACTCAATTAAGTTGACGTGGACAAAGGCAAGTGGAGCTACTTCATATCATGTTTACCGTGCAACAAGCAAGAATGGATCATATACGAAAATTGCTACAGTAACGGCAAATACCTATACAAATACGAAATTAACAAAGAATAAGACGTATTACTATAAAGTAAGAGCAATAAAGACTGTTAGCAAAGTTGATTACGCAGCAGCAGATACGGCAGTTCTTGCTGTAACGGCATTAACTCCTGTTAAATTAACAGCTCCTAAGATTACAGAAATCACAGGTTATAATGATCGTGTCTATGTGAGATGGTCAGCAGTAAAAGATGCACAAGGATATGAAGTATACCGTTCTGATAGTAAAACAGGAACGTACAAAAAAGTAATATCAAAGGCGGCAAACTATATAAATAACACTGGGCTTCAGAAAAATAAAACGTATTACTATAAAGTACGTGCATATTATGTGTTAAATGGTAAGACGACTTATTCTAGCTATAGTAGTATTTTAAGTGCGAAGACAGTGACTGCATCATCGACTACGCCATCTGTACCAGCATCAAATATTCCTACGATTACAGAAATTACTGGTTATAACGATCGTGTCTATATGGAATGGTCAACGGTAAAAGGTGTAACCGGATATGAAGTGTTCCGTTCAACTAGTAAGACAGGAACGTATACAAGAGTAGTATCAAAAACAGCAGCCTATATAAATAATACAGGGCTTGAAAAGAATAAAACGTATTATTATAAAGTACGTACTTACACGAAGGTAAATAATAAAACCACATATTCTGCATTTAGCAGTATTTTAAGTGTGAAAACAACAACAGCAACAGTAACAACAACAGCAACAACAACAGCTCCACAAGCTCCTAAGATTACTAAAATTACAGGGGCGAGTGGAAGCGTATCTATGACATGGTCAACAGTAAAAGATGTAACAGGCTATGAAGTTTTTCGTTCAACTAGTCAGAATGGGACGTACAAAAGAGTAGTCACAAAATCAGCGACATCTCTAAAGAATACAGGACTTGATAAAAACAAAAGTTATTACTATAAAGTTCGTTCTTATAAGACTGTAAATGGTAAAACAACATACTCTACGTATAGTCCTATTAAAAGTATAAAAACAACAAAATAAAGCCATTTTCGAAAGCAGAATACTCAAAAAACGAGTATTCTGCTTTTTAAATTAAAATACTACATAACGGGTACACTATAATTTGTAATAAAAATGCACAAAACCAATTGACATCATAGGGAATGCGTGTATAATATTTTATGTTCTGAGTTTAGTAAAACTAAACATAAAGTTTATTATTACTACAAATTTTCAGAAGAAAACAGTAGGACTAAACCATTTGTTTATTAATACTGTTATTAAAACAAATGTAATTAAGACATAAGAAAAGGAGTCTTTTTATGCAAATCGGAAATAAAATAAAGGAACTTCGAACGCAAAAAGGCCTAACACAAGAAGAATTAGCGGATCGCTCCGAACTTAGCAAGGGATTCATCTCTCAGTTAGAGCGAGACTTAACCAGTCCATCGATTGCAACATTGGTTGATATCCTACAGTGCCTTGGAACTAATTTAGAAGAGTTTTTCAGTAATACGACCAGTGAACAGGTAGTATTTAAAAAGTCGGATTATTTTGAGAAGATCGATAGTGAGCTTAAAAATAAAATCGAATGGATTATACCAAATGCACAAAAGAATATGATGGAACCAATATTATTACAGCTTGAACCGGAAGGTTCTACATACCCTGATAACCCACACGAAGGAGAAGAATTCGGATATGTATTAAGCGGAACTATTAAGATAATACTTGGTAATACAAGTTATAAAGCAAAGAAAGGTGAATCTTTCTATTTTACGCCGAATAAAAAGCATTATTTACAGGCAGTAGGAAAAACGGGTGCCAGTCTGATCTGGGTATCGACACCTCCAAGTTTTTAGAGAAGGGAATATCGAGTAATTATGTCAAAGAAATTAGTTGATTTATCAAATATAACAAAAGCGTATGGCGACAATGTCATTTTAGATGATTTAAATTTATATGTAAAAGAAAATGAATTCTTAACGTTATTAGGACCAAGTGGTTGTGGTAAGACAACGACTTTAAGAATCATTGGCGGTTTTGAGACACCAGATAAAGGTAAGGTAGTTTTCGATGGGGCAGACATTACGAAGCTTCCTCCTAACGAACGTCAGTTAAATACAGTTTTCCAAAAGTATGCGTTATTTACACATATGACTATTGCTGAGAACATAGCGTTTGGTTTAAAGATTAAAAATAAAAGCAGACAATATATCAAAGATAAGATTTCCTATGCATTAAAGCTAGTTAATCTAGAAGGGTTTGAAAATCGTTCGGTAGACAGCCTAAGTGGTGGTCAGCAACAGCGTATCGCCATTGCAAGAGCCATCGTAAATGAGCCTAAGCTTTTATTACTAGATGAGCCACTAGGAGCATTGGATTTAAAATTACGTCAAGACATGCAATATGAATTAATTCGTTTAAAAAATGAATTAGGAATTACATTTATCTACGTAACTCATGACCAGGAAGAAGCACTTACGATGTCCGATTCCATCGTTGTCATGAACCAAGGATATATCCAGCAGATTGGTTCTCCAGAAGACATCTATAATGAACCACAAAACGCGTTCGTAGCAGACTTTATCGGGGAAAGCAATATCGTACACGGTACGTTTCTTGAAGATGAAATGGTTGAGATCTTCGGAAAGAAATTCAGATGTGTGGATAAAGGATTTGGTAAGAATAAGCCGGTTGACGTAGTTATTCGTCCAGAAGACATTGACTTGGTAGATCCAAAAGACGGAACACTCACAGGTGTTGTAACAAGCCTTATTTTCAAAGGCGTGCATTATGAAATGGAAGTACTTGCAAATGGCCATGAATGGTTAGTTCACAGTACTGACCTTAGTCCAGTAGGGGCAATGGTAGGTATCAAAGTAGATCCATTTGATATTCAGATCATGCAGAAACCACAGTCTGAAGATGAAGAGGCGGTGATCAGTGATGAACAATAAGAAACGCTATCTTGCATTTCCATATATCTTATGGTCAGCTGCGTTTATTATTATCCCTCTACTTATCGTATTATACTATGGTATAACAGATGTTGACGGCGCATTTACGCTTGACAATATCAAATTGATGTTTGATCCCATTAACCTAAAGGCACTTGTATATTCCTTGATTTTAAGTGGTATCAGTACCATTATCTGTTTAGCACTTGCTTATCCACTAGCGATGATTTTAAGAAATGCACAGCTAAAAAGCTCAAGCTTCATTATCTTTATCTTCATCCTTCCAATGTGGATGAACTTTTTATTACGTACGATTTCTTGGCAGACATTGCTTGAAAATAATGGTGTCATCAACACGATCCTAACTACGATGCACTTGCCAAAAATTCATATTATCAATACTCCATATGCAATTATTTTAGGTATGGTATATAACTTCTTACCATTTATGGTATTGCCAATCTACAATACGTTAGAGAAGATTGATAATAACGTAATCAATGCAGCAAGAGATTTAGGGGCAAATGGTTATCAGACATTTACAAAGATTATTTTCCCACTTAGCATGCCAGGGGTAATCAGCGGGATTACCATGGTATTCGTACCATCCTTAACGACATTCGTTATTTCCGATTTACTCGGTGGTGGTAAAGTCCAACTGATCGGTAACGTGATTGAACAGGAATTTAAGTTCAAATACGACTGGAACACAGGTTCTGGATTATCCATCGTATTAATGGTATTTATCATAATCAGTATGGCATTTATAGCAAAATACGATAAAGACATGGAGGGTACAAACGTATGGTAAGAAAGATATCAAGACGTGCGTATCTGGCGATCATGTTAATCTTTTTATACGCACCAATCGTAACACTAATGGTTCTATCCTTTAATGCATCCAAATCCCGTGCAAAATGGGGCGGCTTCACATTAAAGTGGTATAAACAGTTATTTTCTAATCAGGACATCTTAAATGCCCTGTATACAACATTAATTATTGCATTTTTATCTGCGCTTATCGCAGTTATTTTAGGAACAATGGCATCCATCGCAATGAATTCCATGAAGAAGAAACCAAGAGCCATCCTTATGGCAGTAACGAACATCCCAATGTTAAATGCGGATATCGTTACGGGTATTTCCTTAATGTTATTATTTATCGCAATGAATTTATTTTTCCATACAAGAATCCGACTTGGTTTCGGTACCGTGCTACTTGCACACATTTCGTTTAATATTCCTTATGTAATCTTAAGCGTTATGCCTAAGCTTAGACAAATCAACAAGAATACTTACGAGGCAGCACTTGATCTTGGAGCTTCTCCAATCTATGCTTTTTATAAAGTAATCTTACCGGAAATCTTCCCAGGAATTCTCTCAGGCTTCCTATTGGCATTTACTATGTCACTTGATGATTTCACAATTACGTATTTCACAACAGGACCAGGAATTGATACACTATCAACAAAGATCTATACAGAAGTGCGTAAAGGTATTAAGCCAGAGATTTACGCATTGTCAACGCTTATGTTTGTAGCAGTGTTAGTCTTACTAATTATTATTAATAGAAAGTCAGATGTGAAGGAGAAGGCGTAATGAAACGTTTTACAGCATTACTTTTACTATGCGCCATGACAGTGGGAATGCTTTCAGGATGCGGACAAAAATATGATCTTTATGTATTTAATGCCGGGGAATATATTGATCCTGAAGTAATTACTCAATTTGAAGAAGAAACAGGGCTTCGAGTATTATACGATGAATTTGAAGCAAATGAAGATATGTATGCAAAGATCCGTTCAGGTGCAGTAAGCTATGATGTAGTATGTCCATCCGATTATATGATCGAGCATATGATTCAGGAAGACTTACTTCAAGAAATAGATTTTAATAATGTTCCAAATATCAAAAATATTGGAGAATCTTATTTAAAACAATCAGAAAGTTTTGATCCGGGTAATAAATACTCTGTTCCTTATAGCTGGGGAACGGTAGGTATCCTTTACAATAAGACGATGGTAGATGCGCCAATCACAAGCTGGTCCGCTATCTTTGATGAAAAATATAAAGGCAGCATCCTTATGATCAACAGTATTCGTGATGCTCTTGGTATTGCTTTAAAATATCAGGGCCACTCTTTAAACTCTTTAAATCCTGAAGAATTAAAGCAGGCAACAGAGCTATTAAAGCAACAGAAGAGTCTTGTACAAGGCTACTTTACGGATCAGGTCCGCGATAAGATGATCGGTGGTGAAGCAGCCCTCGGTATTATTTATTCCGGGGAAGCACTATATACACAAGATCAGAACCCAGACTTAGTTTATGTTGTTCCAGATGAGGGCTCTAACATTTGGATCGATGCTTGGGTAATTCCAAAGAATGCTGAGAATAAAGAGAATTCAGAGAAATGGATCAACTTCTTATGCAGACCGGATATTGCATTAAAGAACTTTGAATATATCACATATGCAACTCCAAATGTGGCAGCTCAAGAGTTGATTGAGGATGAAGATATTAGAGATAGCGAAGTGCTATTCCCAGGCAAAGATATTATGGATCGTTGTGAGACATTTAAATATCTTGGAAAAGAAGGCGATAAGCTATATCAAAAATGTTGGACGGAAGTGAAGGCTAAATAATAGGGGCTTTTGCAATAGGGTAATGAAAAGCCTTAATTCAGATAACGATGCAAAAGCGGCTATGGTAGGTCGAGAATCCGACCTACCGAAAAGAAAAGCTTCACAAGGACACAAAATCATATGTATAAAAGCATATGGGTTTGAGGTCTTTGTGAAGCTTTTTGTAAGTTAAATGTACATAATATACACAGTTTAGCGCTCGTAGAAGGTTTTTAGTTTGTCCATGCGGGAAGACATGTTGGCAAAGAGCATGTCTACCAGGGTGAGGGCTACCATGGATTCTACGACTACCACGGCTCTTGGAACGATGATTGGATCGTGACGTCCCTTAATATTGATATCAATGTTTTCACCAGATTTATTTACAGTATGCTGCGTTTGAAAGATACTTGGAGTAGGCTTGATGGCAGCTCGAAGTATGATATCACTTCCATCGCTAAGACCACCTAAGATACCGCCGCTATGATTGGTCTGCTTTGTAATAGTGCCATTTTCATCATAAGCAAAGGCATCGTTATTTTCAGAACCTTTCTTTGTAGCAACATCAAATCCATCTCCAATTTCAAATCCCTTTACAGCACCAATTGACATAATTGCTTTGGCAAGATTGGCATCCAGTTTTTCAAATACTGGTTCGCCAATACCAGCAGGCATACCAGACACGATACATTCAATCACACCACCAGTAGAATCAAAGTTATGCATCTGTTCTTTAAGATAAGCCTCCGCCTTGCTTGAGGCCTCTAAGTCAGGCATATATAAAGGACTTTGGAGGATATGGTCAAAAGAAGCATTGTCATAATTAATGGCAATTGGTCCAATTGATTTACTATAGGCAGTAACAGTAATATTTAGCTGTTTTAAAAGTTCCATGGCAATGGCACCGGCAGCAACTCTTCCAAGTGTTTCACGTCCCGAAGAGCGTCCGCCACCACGGTAATCGCGAAATCCATATTTAGCATCAAACGTATAATCTGCATGGCCAGGTCGATAGTAGGAGGCAATTTCTGAATAGTCAGAAGAACGCTGTGTCTCATTATTAACCAACATACAAATGCTAGTACCTGTTGTCTTTCCCTCAAATACGCCAGATAGGATGTGAATTGTGTCACTTTCTTTACGTGGTGTAGCATATGGATTGCTTCCAGGCTTTCTTCTATTTAAATATTGTTGTACAATCTCTTCGCTAATGGCAAGACCGGCAGGACAGCCATCAACGGTAACGCCAATCCCTTTTCCATGGGATTCTCCCCATGTTGAGATTTGAAACTGTTTTCCAAATATTGAACCAGACATGTAAAGTCACCTCTTTTATTTTAGTAAAAAGCTTAGGAGTATTATAACTGAATAAATTAATGCATGCAAGTGAGGGGCAGTTCTTTTCTTCTTTCATATACTAAAGTAGATATATTTTTACAAAGAAGTTTTTCAATTAGTCATTTGTAGTGTAAAAATGACATAATAATATTTTGAAGGGGCGTTCGTAATGTCTAGAGAAGATTATGATATTTTAAAAGAGATAGGTGAATTAAGAAATAATTCAAGACATTCTTCTAGATGCAATAATGATGAGAATGATGAATTAATTATAGAAGAAAATACAATTTATGAAATAGATTACGATTGTTATGAATGTTTAATGAAAGAAAGAAAAGATTATTTACAAAGGAAGTGAAAGAGCGTCTTCTCCCTTTTACTAGGGAGAAGACGGTTTGTGTGGGACTAAGTTGAATAGAGTAATGTTATAGAAAAGTACCCTATAACATAAAAAAAGAGGGTGCCTGTGCACCCTCTTTCCGTTGGTCGAAACTAGCAGCATCCACCACAGAAGAAGAAGATAAGGATAATCCAGATCCAGCAGCTTCCGCCAAAACCATTATTACCGCAGCCATCGTTACATCCGCAGTCATTACCACCAAAACCGTTTCCGCCACAGCAGAAAAGAAGAAGGATTATGATCCAAATCCAGCAGCATCCGCCATTGTCTCCGCCGAATCCAAAACCATTACCGCATCCATCATTACAGCCACAGCCATTACCACAGTTAGTAGTTGTTAAATCACTCATTATTGTTCCTCCTAATAATGTTTACAATCTATACTATGCGGTAAGGCTTGACTAGTTTACCTAAAATGCTAAATAAAAATTATTTAATTTTCATAATGCTTGTCCATGCCCCTATTTTCGGCGCTTTGCAACGACAATA
>JAUNRX010000013.1 GCA_030539495.1 bacterium
CGCTCAACAAGCTTAATTAACAACAGAAAAAGCCTCTCTTCCAAAGGGATAAACTCTTATGGAAGAGGGGCTTCTTTTCTGTTGTCTTATTCCTTAACTAAAATAATGATCCCCATATTTGAATTTACCATGGCCCATATTAAAGTATAAATACTTCCAGTCATTTGCTTTTGAATTACCACTTAATACAGTTTCAATATTCTTATATTCACGTTTTCCAGGGTTTGCGCGGTTTCTATTCTTCCATGTTGTAAACTGTCCTGGTCTGCTTAATACGCTTTGTAAGCTGCCTTTATATTCATGATTTCTCATACGATTGAAGATTACAACGATAACGGCTTGTTCGCCTACATCAGATTGATCTCCTGCTTCGAGATATGTAATTTGTGCAAGCATTTTCTTCTCGGACTGAGTTAATGTAATTCCCCAACGATTGCTAGACTTAGTATTGCTTGTGGACGCTGTTGACTTTTTGGCTGTTGTCGTCTTTTTCACTGTCGTTGTCTTTTTTACTGTTACAGACTTCTTGACCTCCTTCTTATACGCAATTGCCTTTCCATTTTGTTCTAGACGTTTGGCATATAAATAGCCTGATTTCCCATTTACATAAACGTGAACGTATTCGCCTCCTAATTTTTCAGCATATACTTGAGTATTTCCCTTTATAACGCCCAAGTTTTGGCTGCTATATGATGCACTCTTTCTAAGATTTAAATTTCCTGTCGTGTTCAATTTAATTTTATATTGAGTCGGAATTTTATTTGTTGCTACTTTCTTAACACTTTCCGTAACCTGAACGGCTGCCTTTCCATTATTCGCAACCACAGCTTTGTCCTGTAATGCTGACATTGCAAATGGTACATGACTGGATATTACTAATGATGCTGTTACTATTGCTGTTAAACCTAGTTTCATAAGAATCTCCTTTCTTACTGACAACGGACTATTACTGATTGTTCTTGCTCAAAGTGTATTTAAAACACTTAATCTTGGCTAATTGTTCATATAAAGCAAAAAGCCCTTGATCACTCAAGAGCTTCCTTGTTTATCTATTTGTAATATACCTTAACAGTCTTATATCTTGCGCCATAAGCACACGTTTTTTTATGAGATGACATATAGATGTCAATTACTTTTCCTCTTACTCCCGTATCTTCAGCCACATAAGTATGACCATCAATTACGACTTTGCTTCCTAGTGGAATGACTCTTGGATCTACAGCAATTGTTCTACCTGCTACTGCCCTTCTTCCGGATGCAGTGTTAGTTCCATATCCACCGCTGCAAGAACGACAGCTGCAATATGCTACAGTCTTTACACGGATCGTCTTATACTTACCACTTAGCTTTTTCGTAGTCTTAGGCTGCGTAACCTTTACTGTACACTTTAAGGTCTTCTTTGTCTGCTTAATATAAGCACGAACTACACAAGTTCCTTTTTTCTTTGCTGTCAAAACACCTTTTTTATTGATATATGCAACCTTTGTGTTGCTGCTTTTCCATGACACTGTATACTTTTTACTGTTCTTTAATAATGATTTCATATTGGTAGATTTTTTTACATTTACAGTTATGTACTTTTTAGAAAAACTAACAGGGTTAGATTTTGCACTCACTTTTGTACCAGCGCCCATTGTGGACACCATGAAAAGAATTAATAATGCAGTGATCGTCTTCTTCATAATAGCTCCCTTCAAAGTTTTAAATTACTGTATACACATTATTACACTCTTTACATTATTTGTAAATACTTTTGTAATCATCTTAACAATTTATTAACTTTTTATTCAAAATCTAGATATATTCTTTCAATAACAAAGTAAGGAACGAAAAAGAGACCCTCCTGACGATAAGCGCTTGCCAAGAAGGTCTCTTTCTCTATTCTTTATTCTTAATAATTTTCACTATGTACTTCAAAATAACTTTGTGGGTGCTTGCAGACTGGGCATACTGCAGGTGCCTTGGTGCCCATAACTAAATGACCACAGTTACGGCATTCCCACATTTTCATTTCCCCTTTTTCAAATACTTGCTGCATCTCTACATTATGTAATAGCTTACGGTATCTTTCTTCGTGAGTTTTCTCGATTGCAGCAACCATTCTAAATTTTGCTGCCAAGGCCTTGTATCCTTCTTCTTCCGCATCTTTTGCAAACTGCTCATACATATCGGTCCACTCGTAATTCTCTCCATCTGCTGCCGCTGCAAGGTTGGACGCCGTATCACCAATTCCACTTAATTCTTTCAACCACATTTTAGCATGTTCTTTTTCATTGTCTGCTGTATGGATGAAGATTTCCGCGATTTGTTCATATCCTTCTTTTTTAGCAACACTGGAAAAATAGGTATACTTATTTCTTGCCTGACTTTCTCCTGCAAAAGCGGCTAATAAGTTTTTCTCTGTCTTTGTACCAGCATATGTATTTACTGTTTTTTCTGATTGAGACATTTGACTTTCCTCACTTTCCTTTCTATTCTCTGTGATAAGCTTGTCCCATCACAATTACAGTTTACACTTTTTGTAAGTCCTTGTGAATGATTTTTTATGGAAATATCTTCTCTAAAATTATCCTCTATATAACAAAAATGCCTCCGCTCTATAGGCTTATTTCCCTATTGCTAAGGAGGTATGCCATAAGAACCGGAGGCACTTTACTATTTGTTACTACAAAATTCGTACTTCTAATGCAATATTGATTCGATCTGCTCCTGGTTGCTGTAATGTCTGGTATTCTACACGAACACGATCCCGCTCTCTAAGATTACGGAATGCGATGCGACGTCCGTTACGGTCAATAAATCTGGTATTCTGATCTACAAAGATTCGGATCCTATTTGCATTGCCTCTTCCTGACCTGCCATCATCGTCATCATCGTCATCATCATCCCAGCCTCTTCCTGGACCGGCATTACGATCTCTTACTCTTAAATTAAAGAAATTTCTTTGGAAATTAATATTTCCAACTCTTCCTTCTGCAGACTGTGTTGGCCTTCTTCTATTATCATTTATTATAATAATAAATGCATTTGCCTGTGGAGGCAGGCTTCTTGTCAATCTTGCTGATATTAAAGCATCAATTCGCATTCCTACACGAAGCTGATTACGATTAACATTTCTTCCATTCCTGTCTTGAACACTTGTATTACGATCAACTAAAAGTACAAGTTCTGTTTGAAAACTTCCAGGACCACCACCAGCTGCATATGTGATGGTGACTAAGTCAACTTGCCTGTCTCGTTGTATATTTCGAATTACTCCATTATTTATAAACATGATCTGATTTTGACCAAAAGGTAACTCTAACTGATAATAGATAATATCTTGATCATTATTCTCTATATCCATACTTAACCTCGTTTTTTTTACTGTCACTATATAATATAGATAAAATCAGAATTTGCTACTTCTTACTACTTAATTAGGAGAAAGATATGCTGTATTCTATTTCTCTTAAAACGAAGACACTTTGTGCGTATAGCAATATTTAATTCTTACTTATTTTTACAAAATAAAAGGCGAACATCGCAGGTAAAGAAAAAATTACCGGAAAAACATAGCGCTTATCAAATACCGGAGATACTAGGCAGACAAAAATCGTCAGCCATATTGCCAGATACGCCAATAAATGCTTATATTTTCGTGAATAACAACACATTATTCCAATCCCTATGGCGAACCAAAACATCATTCCTACTGCATTCATATATTTTATGACAGGAAGTTTCTGAAGCTTGATCATTTCCTTTCCAATTGTCTTTCTAGCCGATGCGAAAGTTTTATTCTGTCTTACCTCAAGGTACTCATAGTCCTCTTTTGGAATACCACATCCCTCTAAAAACTTCTTTCGATAACTTACATTAAAATACCTACCATAGCCAATTCCACAGATACGTTCTATATTAAAGTAATTATAATAGTTGTGTATGTAAGCCTCTGCATAAATGGTCGGATGCTTAATAAGCTGGATAGCCCAGACCTTCAAATACCCCATCAGCTCTGACATTGCAGGTGCCTTATAGGTAGCCTTTACTGGATCGGATGAGACAGGATTATATAGCCTCTTTATACGTTTATAGTCGAGAACTCGATCTATTGCTTCCTTCTCCTGCTCTGTCACTTCATTTTCATGCTCAGCAACATATCGGGCAGTCTGTTGAAATGGTACAGATAATGCTTCCTGTATTCCGCCGGAATTTACTCCGAGCAAACTGCATATTACTTTGTTAAAGACCACGATATACAATATTAATGCCACACCAAATGTCATAAGGATAGATTTAAAATGGCTTCTATATCTAAAACCGAATGCAAGAAATAGAATTACGGAAATATACATTCCTTGATTTTTTGTAAGCATCATCATAAGAAGTGCTACGGTCAGCCCTAGTTTAAATCCTCTTTTCTCCATTGATTTCCCATTACTTCTTACAATCTCGAATAAATATAAATTCATAATTAATATGAATGCTGCATATGTAACATCCTTAACCATTGCCACCGAATTATAGGAAAAGTACGGGCAAATGGCATAGATTACAGCCATACTGTTCAAAACTAGTTTGTGGACTCCAATTCTTTGATAATAGCAGATTGAGATTGTAAAAATCCCTGCTAAGAAAATCATTTGCACGATTGTAAATACCGCTACTCCTATTGCTGGGTTTCCTAACCTTACTCCTAGTTTGACAAAACTTCCATAAACTAACGTAAGAAAAATTGGATGATGTCCTGAAAAATATGTAGTTACACCATCTGTCAGTTTTATTCCTGCTGTCATGCTCGGGAAATGAAAGTATTGCATGATCTGTGTCATTGTATCTTGAAAATTACTTCCTGGAAAAAACACAATACAATATGGCAGCCAACAAACAATAATCCCAACGAACGTAAGGACTCCTGTTATCCATATGGATTTTGTACTTACGTAAGCTTGGTGGTTGGATAAATGCTCGATTCTTGAAAATAAGTGTCCACATAATAAAAGAACGGTTGCAACAATTAAGGACTTACCAACGATATAAATACAGGCCTTAAAAAATTGGCTTCCTGATGCAAATATGAAATTCCAGTTACCCAATTCCTCATAAGATTTACATAATACTTGGATCAATGAGAAACTCAAAGAACCTATTGCTATATATCGGATTTGTCGTCTGGTTATACCTGATTGCAAACTTCGGTATAAGACAGCCCAAATACAAATACCTTCAATGCCAATAAGATAACTAGCACTCAGTTCTAACAATACTTTATTTACTGTTAGTTCTAAATTCATTCCTATTATAATGATACATGTAATAAGAAATGCCATAATTCCTATGATTGCGACATGCTTTTTATCTTTTTTTTGTATCACTTTCATTTTAAATTCTCCTCATATAAATTTCTTGTTACCGCAAGACATTATATCAGAAGCAATTCATATAACATAGAATATCTTTTCTTTCTACGCAGCTCATATATCGAACAGATTTTATCCATCAAGCATAGGATTATCGCTTCCCTTGTTCGTGGTGGACTAATATTTAGTGGAAACATATGATGCTTGATCATATCTGCTTCTATCTCATTAATATCGGTATCGCGTCTTGCATTATTCAAGGAACGGGCAGCATGATTAAAGCCATGCAGAGAGTGGCTTTTATCCTTTTCATGCCAATCATATAGAAAATAATCATGAAGCAGGGCCCCACGGATCAAGCTTCGTTCATCGCAACGGATATGCAATAGCTGTACGAGATAATAACTATAATATGCAACTGCAATGCTATGCTCAAGACATGAGGTTTCCCCATGCTGCACATATTCCTTCATGTTTTCGAGTTGTGTAGAATTTTTTAGTTCATAATATAAATTAATAAATAACTCTTCTCTGTTTTTCTGTAGCTTAACAATTGATTTCATTTCTTGTCGCTTACTACTTATGTAAGCTATACTCCTTAACAAATAATTTCTGTAAGTTCTTCCTTACTCATTTCATATTCTGGATTGAACTGGTCGGATAACATATACGTAACGATACTCTTCGTAAATTGTACTACATCCGCACAATCCTTTCCTTTACTTAAATCACTGGTACAAACCATAAGCCTTCCTCCAGCTACACAAGCTTCAAATAATAATCCTAGCTTATGGTTACGTTCAAAGTTATCCATCATCTGAACAATTGGACGATATGCATGGTCTGTTGTATCTAAAATAGCTAATCGGCTATTCATAACAAGGTGATACCATTGTGGAGTAGCGTAACGCTCGCATGCAAACTCCTTTAATGCCTTATGATTGTTTTCATTTAACACACCCATGGTACCAACTGGAATCGGTTTCTTCATCCATTCGCAAATACCTTTAAACATGGAATAGCACCAAAAATCTGTACAATACTGTCCTTCTATACTATGCTCTTCTGACAGTATTGGCACTAATAATACTTTTTCTTTCTTTTCTAGATGTTCCAATGCCGTTACTAACGTCCTTGCAATATAAACGGTTTCGCCTTTGTCACATATTGTACTATTATCTTCTAAATGTGCAATTGTATCAAGAAGAATAGGATCTTGGCTTGCAATCTGTGGATGTAAGGTTAATTCATAACTATTTTGTATATTTGTATCGGCAAGGCCAATCTGGAACTGATAAGTAGTCGTAGTCGAAACTATTGGAAGTTCTATTTCTATACTGCCAATGGTAGAAACGCCCGCCTCAACTTCTTCCATTCTAAAGCTTCCCGAAGAAATAACCTCTTCCTCTTTACATAATCTCCACTCTACATCCCTTAACTCTAATGGTTTTTGTCGATAATAGCTTAACACAATGTTAGAAGTTATTGTCTTTCCGCCTTCCATGCTAAACTCTTCAAAACCAGCCATAATGACTGCATCACTACAAAATTGACGCCATTTCTCAGGAGTAACTAATCCTTTGGAATTCATGCATGCATTCAGGATGCCCACCAATGCCGTTCCCTGTCCACTAAAATCCTGAAGATCTAGGATTTGATATCCTGCCAGATACTTAGAACGATGCGCTGCCTCCAACTCTAATTTGTAGCAATCCACACTTAAGTGACCGGAACATTCAAAATAATCCTTTGCGAGATCAAACATTCCTGCCTTCTCTAATCGTTCGCGAAATATCTCAAAATTTCTTGCCTTTAATGGACCGGTATACTCGCTAATCTCTTCAAAGTTAGGATACACTGCATATTGTCCAATTTCATGGGAAATTACCGGTTTCTTTGGAATCAGGCTTATACTGTCTGCTGCCTTTACCTTTTTTGTTCCGGTACCAAATTGGATTTCTATCATTCCATCTTCGCTCTGATTTCCTATGGTATCCTCTTCTTCCTCTTTGGGAATAATATTACTATCATAGTTTTGTACACTATTTGGGGCATCCGTCTGTACAAAACCTAATGGTCGATCGCACATTGCGTAAGAACCACGGATCAGACGATCCTTGCTAAACCTAACCCCTACAAAGAAATCATCTTCCTCTAAGATCACCGGTGTAAATTGAAAGTTATTGGATCCTTCTGTATAAAGGTGACGTGTATCCATTGCTTTGTAATGGGAAAGAATTTCAGCCATCCTCTTACTGCTTCCCCAAAGCTCATTTCCAAGACTCATAAAGCAATAAGATGGGTGATTTCCAAAGGTCTTTAGCATTCTCTCGCCTTCTTTAATCAAGAAGTCCTGTTCTTCTTCATTATACCCCTCTTCTCCTGGTGCTGTAAGGGAGCCCCAGAATGGTAATTCCGGTTCCATGTAAATACCTAATAGATTGGCTGCTGCAAATGCGGCATCTGGAGGACAGCATGTGTGATATCGATAATGATTAATTCCATAGGATTTTGAAATACTCATTACCTTGATCCACTCTTCTAAATTTGTTGGACATGCCCCTGTTAGTGGAAAATTCATGCTATCATGTTTTCCTCGCAAGAATGTCTTATGTCCATTAATATAAAAATTCAGCCCTTCTGCCTTAAACTCACGAAGTCCAAAAGGAACCTTTACATCATACTCTGCTTTATTAACTGCCATTTCAAGTTCATAATAAACCGGATTATATTCACTCCATAGGTCTTCATCATATAATTCGTATGTACTTGTCACATGATTTACTCCTGGCAACACCGTTTCGGTTATACTTGTCTGTTTAAGTAGTCCATCTAAACGATTTATGGTGCCATTTTCATATAATGCAAGCTTATCGCCTACAAATGAAATCGTAATATCTCTCACATTTTCTGTCGTATTTACAATCTCATAACTAACTTTGATCCTTCTATTTTCAATTTCTGGGTAAATCTGAGGATTTTCAATATATATCTGGTCATACACTCGTAAAGAAAGTTCTCCTATTATACCATTCCAGTTGGTCTGGCTATCTGGAGAGGTTAGATGTCCACCCTTTGTAACGTAATCGCAATTATCAACTAAAATTGTAATTACTAAGGTTGCGTCTGTTATAAAGTTCGTGATGTCATATTCATGAGGGGTGCATAAGCTGTCGTATGTTCCGGCATATTGCCCATTAATCCATACTTTTGTTATTCTAGTACGTTCCAAATACAGTTTCATCGGCTTACCGATTTCCTGTTCTTCTATGGTTATTGTCTTTTGATACCATGCATATCCGCTAAATGGATACTCTTCTGTTAAAAATCCAGTCTCTTTTTTTGTATTATATGTACCTTTTTTCTGTAATGCTGTTGTGGATGGCAACTGTATTACATCCGCCAATGACTTATTAAAATACTCTTCTTGGATGCCTTTTTTTGCTTCATCAAGGCAAAAGCTCCAATCACCTGAAAGGCTGTATTTCTTCATGAATTATTTCACCATTATATGGCTACTTCCTCCTTTTTACGTAAGTAAGCAATATATAGGTATTATTATACAATAATAAGCGTAATATGGAAAGCAACATATGCCCCCAGTGATGAAATTATTCTCACTGAAGGCATAGTAGTTGATGGATCCTTATTTTTGAGTTGGACCAACTGATGCTACTGCACCTTTTGATTTTATATCCTTTGTTGCATTTGGACTGTTTGTTGCATTGTCATTGTTTGTCTTATTTGCATTGTCGGTTGCCGGCACTTTATCAGTTGCATTTGCTGCACCTTTTGACAAATCTTGATTATTTTTATCCGCACCGCTTGGGTTACTGTTACCGGTCTGGTCATTTATATCTTCATTATTCACTGCATTGTCTGTACTTTCTGCATTTTTTGCTGCTTCCAGAATTGCCATCAGATATCCTCTGGTATCTGCCAATGTGGAACCGCTGACTGCATCTACCATCTTAGCATCATCTTTTTGATCTAATTCTTTCTGAAGCTCTGGTACGGTCTTGCCTACTGCGTAATTTGCAATTGCATCAAAGTTTTCTGCAATGGAAATTGTAGCACCTGCATTATCTTTCATAAGTTTTGAATAATAGCTACTATTGACTCTTTTAGAAGCCAGTGAAGACTTGATATCTGTAAAGTATTTTCCAAAGTCCTTGTCACTATTTGGCACAACAGTTGCTTCCTCTTTAGACATTACCTGATAGTCATCGACATATGCTGCAACGATCGTATCTCCTTGTAGCACAGCAAATGCAACACAAAATCCCTTCGTTCCATGAGCTGCATATTCTGCTTTTCCAACTTTTAGTGTTTCTGTCTCCGTAACACCTGTTCCTTGATTGACATTGTCGGTACTTGTTGCATCTGTTGGAGTCATTGTATTCTTCTTCTCTTCTTCCTTTTCTCCGGAACCACATGCTACCAAAGAAAATACACAACCTAACATACATAAAATACTAATCAGCTTTTTCATATTAATAACATCCTTTCAAACATATTTGATTATGCATGATGACATATATCAAATATAGTATGAAGATGTTTTTAGATAATTATACCAAAACATTTAATATTTTCCGTGTAACATTCTTGTAATTTTTTCCCATTTATCATATAATAAGTTTAGGTTTGTATCTAAGGAGGTATGCTAATGAAAGTTGTACTAAGCAGAAAAGGATTCGATATGAAGCACGGCCGAATACCTAGTCCAATTCTCCCAGATGGCACCTTGCTTTTGCTCCCTAGACCGAGTGAAGAAGGCTACGTAAGATACGATGAATTATTTTACAATGGTACTTCCTATTTAGAAATAATTCGTTCGCTCAACCCAACGATTGCGGAAGAATTGAAAGATGCAAAATGTTTTCCTAACCCAGACTTAACAGAACATTCTTATAAAAAAGAAAGTAACTGGAAAGCCAATTTTACACAATATGGCCCAAGTGAAGGACATTTAAGCAGCCAACGTATCTCTGTTGGTGATATCTTTTTATTCTTTGGCTGGTTCAAACAAACTGAGATTAATGAAGAAAACCAGCTTACTTATGTGAAAAATGCACCTGATTTACATATTATCTTCTCCTATCTTCAAATAGGAGCCATTATCAAAAATAAGAACTATATCTTAAAAAAATACAAATGGCACAATAATCTTATTGATGTCATCAAGTCTACAAAACACTATTCGATTTATCTTCCAACCAAGAAATTAAGTTACAATAATAGACAAAGTGGATATGGCCAACTCAAATTTTCAGACAAGCTTGTATTGACGAAACAAGGGCTTCCATGTTCCAAATGGGATCTTCCTGATTTGTTTAGAAGACCTGATGTAACCATCTCCTATCATAATAATTATACCAATGGGTTTATCCCCGGAAAGGATTATTTCCAATCGTCCAATATTGGACAAGAATTTGTCATTAACGGCACCCACGATTTAAAAGCCTGGGTATGCCATTTAATTTATTCTAAGAAATTATTACGGGCATTACATGAAGACCACACGATGCTCGGTCAAGTAAACCATATTAATTATGCGGATTCTGATGGCTATATCTACTGTCGAAAACACAATAAAGTCATGAAAGTAGACAGTACGGCATGCAAGTTATGCCAATGCTTTAATAGTTTGATCTGCAATACCAGTGTGGAATGTTATTGGACCGATTATATGCCTGAACCTCAAGAAATATGTAAAGTTGAAAATCCAAGCGAAGAATTCAAGCGAGTGAACTGGTTGATTGATAAGCAGTTTATTCCAAATTTGTAGTAAATTGTAGTAACTTGTCTTTACTTTTTTGTTTGTATCCATTATCATAGAAAAGTAAATGCCACGTTATATCGGCATTCACATTAATTAATAAAATATGTCTTTTTTGGCAATAGTACTGAAAGACAAATTTTGAATAATGAAAGGAATTTTATAATATGGAAAACAAAAACCCAGTAGTTACTATTGAAATGGAAAATGGTAGTATCATCAAGGTTGAACTATACCCAACAGTAGCACCTAACACAGTAAACAACTTTATCTCTTTAGTAAAAAAAGGATATTATGATGGACTAATCTTCCACCGTGTAATCAATGGTTTTATGATTCAAGGCGGATGCCCAAATGGTAACGGAATGGGAGACCCAGGTTACAGCATCAAAGGTGAATTCAGACAAAATGGATTTGATAACAATTTAAGACATGAAGCAGGCGTTATCAGCATGGCTCGTTCTATGATGCCAGATTCTGCTGGTTCCCAATTCTTCATTATGCATAAAAACTCTCCACACCTTGACGGTTCTTACGCAGCTTTCGGTAAAGTAATCGAAGGTATGGATGTTGTAAATACAATTGCTGAAACAAGAACTGATTACAGTGATCGTCCAGTTGAACCACAAAGAATGAAAACAGTTACTGTTGATACTTTTGGTGTTGACTACGAAGAACCAGCTACTTGCTAATTCTTAACTAGAACAAAGCATTCTTGTTATATAAGAAAAGGGCTTTCGCAAGATAGAGGAATACTCCTCCATCAAACGAAAGCCCTTTTTCTTTTATGCTATTTTACAGTAACTTTTACTTTCACTGTTTTTTTGCCTGATTTTACGGTGATATATGCCGTACCTTTCTTTTTCGCAGTAACAACTCCGTTTTTATTCACTGTTGCTACTGATTTTTTGTTTGTAGAATAGGTTAAGCGATCTGTCGTATACACTGGTGTTACTGTTGGAACGATAGAATAGCTTTTCCCTTTTTTCAGACTGATTGCTTTCTTATTAACAGTAACTTTCTTAGTTACTGTATTCTTAGCAACAACTTTTACTGTTAGGGTTGCTTTCTTCTTACCTGCAGTTACTGTGATTTTCACTGTACCCGTCTTCTTAGCAACAATCTTTCCTTTGCTAGAAACTGTAGCAATTTTCTTATTGCTTGACTTAAATGTTACTTTATCTGTTGTATCGGATGGTTTTACAGTCTTATCAATCGTGTAAGAAGAACCTTTTTTCAAATAAATCGTATTTTTATTTGAAGGAGTGTTAATTTTAATTGAAGTTGCTGGAGATTTAACTTTTACCGTAACTGTCTTACTAGCTTTCACATTTCCATTAACATAAGTAGCTGTGATCTTTGCAGTTCCGACTTTATTTGCTTTTGCAACACCTGTCTTCTTATTGATTGAGATGACTTTTGAATTGCTGGAAGTGTAAGATACGCTACCAGTTGCTCCAACTACAGCTGCTTTAAATGTTGCAGTCTTACCTTTATTCATTTGGTTAACTGATTTTGTAAATTTTACAGTTGCTTTCACTGGAGCAGATGGTGCTGGTGTTTTGCTTGGTGCTGGTGACTCACTTACTGCTGGGGTCTCACTTGGTGCTGGCGACTCCTCTGGTACTTCTGGTTTGATCATTGTAACTCCATCTGCAGAACGATTGAATGTATAAGTTACAACATCACCATTGTACATTTCAATTCTTAAACTGATTTCTCCTTCTTTAGGAACAGATCCATCATTAAAGAAATTAGCCTTAAGGTTTAATGTATTATTTTGATAATCTGGTACATAAGTGTCTGTATTCTGTAAATATCCCCACCAAGAAGACTGTGGACCTACTTTATTGCCATCTTTATTGTAAGCAGTCATTCTTCTTATTTTGTTACCATTGTAGTTAATTGCTAATTTTACTGGAGCATTTGTATCTCCTGCATTTGCTGCTGTGTATTCTGTATCTTTGCAAGTTCTGATATATTCTGTCCAAGATGCACCTTTGTTAAATTCAAACTTCAACGTTGCAACTGTATCAAATATATCATTTCCTGCAGCTTCTACTACACTCTTTACATAGTCTTTATTTAATGTAACTGTTGCAGTTGCTGGATTATACGTATATTCTTTTCCTAATTCTAATGTTTTATTTTGATCTTTAATTCCCTTTAATTCGTTACCGTTTAATCTCAATGGAATAGAAATATTATTGAATGTATAAGCACCATTCTCTTGTTTCAGATAAATGGTATCTAATCCTACTGTATAAGAAGCTCTTCCTTTTTGTAATGCCTCTAACCATGCTCCTACTGTTGGATTCTTCCACTCAGTACAGCTCTTTGTACGATTTAACATAGAGCCGTTATCCCATAACATAAGAGTAATTCCATAATTTCTAGCTACATAGTTAACATATTCATAGTATTTTAATTCTTCTCCCTGTTGAAGACACTCTTCGCCTGAATCATAACCAAGTAAACCATACTCTCCGATTATTACACCGATGCCATTCTTTGTGAAGTTGTTATAGACTTTTTCAAATGCACTGTCAATTGAAGTTCTTTGAGTGTCTCCATCACGCTCTGGGTTATCATTCCATAGGTTTTCATCAAAGTTCGTTCTACCAAGGTTTGCACTAAATACCCATTCGCCGTAATAATGAACCGTTGCAATTACATTTGGATCTTGTTTTCCATCCACTTTAAATTGTGTGCTAATTTGATTATAGATTGGTTCGCAATTATTGTGGTTCGTATTAAGCGTTGGAATAACGATCATTCTGGTTGCATTGTTACCACCGGATTTACGAATGATATTATAGGCACAAAGATTAAGTTTTTCTAAGTACTGTTCTTGCTTTGCAGCATCACTCTCTGTAAATTGTGGCTCATTAATTGTCTCAAAGCTTAACTTATTGCTATAATCTTTAAAATTGTAAGCCACTTGTGTCCATAAAGCTGCATATTTTACATATTGTTCAGATGCTTCATTACCATCCCATGTATTCAGCCACATCCATGATTCATTATGCATATCCATTTCTACATATAAATCAGCATCTAAAGCCATATCTACTACTTCTTTGATTCTTGTCATCCATTTTTCGTCAATTTTATACCCTGTCTTGCTATCCCCTACAGATCCCTCATATGTAACTGGTATACGTACACTGTTATAGCCTTTTGCCTTTACATTGGTAAAGACTTCTTTTACAACCTTTGGTTGTCCCCATAATGTTTCACGATCGGTATCTGCAAGATCCATGCCTACACGGCCGGTATCACAGGACTCCATCGTATTTCCAAGATTCCATCCTGGTGACATTGCCTCAACATAGCTTTGTGAAGCTGTTTTTGTTACTGCTTCTGTTTTTTCTGTTGTTTTAGATTCTGCTGCGCCTACTGCTTGACCATTTCCCACAAGCATAGAAGCTACAAGCGAAACACTTAACAACGTTGAAACTAATCGTTTTGATAGTCTCATAGTGTTATCCACCTTCCCTTAATATAATTTTTTCGACAATGAATGATGATGTAATTATATGTAGTATATTGGTAATCATTGTATATATAGGGTATCATAATTGGTTATAAATCTCAATATATTTAATAAAGTGATTAAACTTTTTATATCAAACAAAGTGTCTTCCACACGCTTAGGCTCCCCTCCCCTCATTTATGAGAGAGCAAAACCTTCAGATCGATGACACTTTGTTCGCGCCAAAGCTAGGCTGGCAGGCCTTTGGGCATACATAAAATTTGTTGGCCATTTTTGCCCAATTTTCTCACTATTTTCAATGAATTTGTGCGGTTTTGGGCATATATAGAATTTTTCACTTTTGCATGCCCAGACTTCGACAAATTATGTGGGCATTTTCAACTACTAATTCTTGTATATGCCAAAACTGCCTTATTTCTTTACTTTTAACTTATGATTTTGGGTAGTTTGAAGCTAATAATTTGATATATGCCCAAACGCTCACAAACAAATAGCCTTTTGACGCCCTCCTTTTAGCGCGTCTTTTTTATTGATAGGAGAGGGGTTGATAAGAACTTTCCTATCAACTAAAAAAAGCTCTCTAGAAGAAAGCCTTTTTTAGCTTAAAACCTGCCGATATTACTTTTTGTTCTCGGATCCTTTATTCTTTTTAATTGCTTCTTCAATTGCACTTACCACTGTCTCAAGAATTGTAATCCTTGCATAGTATTTGGAGTTTGCCTCTACGATAATCCATGGAGCATTTGTGGTAGAAGTTCGAACGACCATTTCATCTACCGCTTCCTCATATTGATCCCATTTTGATCGATTTCTCCAATCCTCTTCTGTAATCTTCCATTGTTTTTCTGGATCTTCCTGTCTCGCCGTAAAACGTCTTTCTTGTTCATCTTTATCTACATGAAGCCAGAATTTTCTGACCACACAGCCGGAATTAGTTAATAACTCTTCCATACGATTAATCTCATTATAGGCACGTTTATACTCTTCTTTGGAACAGAAGCCTTCTACACGCTCTACTAACACTCTGCCATACCAAGTTCGGTCAAAAATGGCAATATGCCCTGCTTTTGGCATTGTCTTAAAAAATCTCCATAAATAGTGATGGGCACGTTCCTCATCATTTGGTGCGGAGATCGGTATTACCTCATATCCCCTTGGATCAAGTGCCTGGGTTAATCGCTTTATTGCACCGCCCTTTCCTGCTGCATCCCATCCTTCCAGTGCTAATACGACTGGAATTATCTTCTTTAATATTTCACTATGGAGAATGGATAGTCTAGCCTGTAACTCCTTTAATCGTTTCTGATATTCTTCTTTCGTGTAGGTCTTTGTTAAATCTACATGGGTTAATACGCCTGGCTTAAACAAAGCATTTTCCTTCTCTTGCTGCCAAATGACGCCTTCTGATACCGGTGACTTTTCTTTCTCTGCTTTAACTTTTTCTACTACATCCCTTAATCTTCCTACCACAGTATCTAGGATCTTTGCAGTTGCATAACGCTTATCACTCGCCTCTACGATGGTCCATGGAGCATATTCCGTATCAGTCTTTGCAATCATATCGTCATACATTGGAACTAAGTCTTCATATTCACTATGATATTTCCAATCTCGCTTTGTCACCCTCCATGCGGTAGCTTTTTTCTGCTCTAACCTATGAAAACGTTTTTCTTGTTCTTTTTTGGAAATATGAAGGAAAAACTTGATAATTATAGTTCCTGAGTCACTTAGCTGTTTTTCAAACTCTGTAATCTCATCATAAGAAATATCTGCATTCTCTTGTTTTAAGTCATCAAATACCCGTTCTTTAATAATACGACTATAGTAACATTGATCAAAAATATGAATTCTTCCTTTTGCCGGTGTCTCAATCCAATATTTTCGTAAGTAAGGATACAATTTTTCCTCTTCCGTCTCCTCACTAATTGCATACACTTTAAATCCTCTTGGATCTAAAGGCATAATTAGCTTGTTAATTAGTGTTCCTTTGCCAGATGCACTCCATCCTTCCATCAGGATCATAATTGGTATCTTTTCTTCTTTACATTCCCTCTGTAATAACGCAAGCTTGCTTGTTACGCTATCAATATATTCTTTATATTCCTCTTTTGTCATAGACTTATTCAAATTGATTTTTTCTAACATTCCCTCATTCCTTTCCGCTTAAAGACTTTGCATGATAGTGTTCCTTTTTTCCCTCTTATTTATACATAAAAGAGTGCTATAATTAGCACTCTTTTGTATTTGACTAATAGAATAGTTTTGTGATCGACTCTACCACATATCGATTCTCTTTCCATATTCTATTGTAGACGCTATATGGAAGTGGACAGCTTACGGAGCCTGTCTCTATTGTAAGATTTGGCATATTCATTTTTCCAGTGCTTACCCAAGAGCCCATGGAACCACCAACCCCTGCAACAAGATCTCCAGATGGATAGCTATATCCTGTCAGCTTTTTGGCTACTTTCGCCATTTTCTTATTAATGGAATAGTATTTATTATTTGCAGCGGTATCCCAGTCAATCAGATTGCCCATGGAATGATAGGCAATACTTGCTACTGGATTAGAAAGGCTTTGATACAGCTTGATGATTGCCTTTGTTTCCTTTTCACTGGCTGCAGATTTACCTGGATAGTTGGATGATCCCGGCTTTTTAACCTTATTTCTCTTTGCCCAATCAACAGGGAAGTTACGGTTTAAATCCACTCCATTTGCATTGGTCTTCCACTTTTTATAAGAAGTTCCCTTTAACATCTTTTTCACTTGGTTCCTTAATTTCTTACAGCTAATCCCATTGTAGCCATACTGCGAAATCTGTACCCCATCCGGATTCACCATTGGAACAATATAGAGGCATATCTCGTTAAATAATTTCTCATAGGTCATGTTAATCTTACCGCTTTTCTTTTGATAGTTATTCATATATTGTTCAATCATGTCCATGATAAAATAAGTATTTAGATACTCTCTTGCATGCATGGATGAAGTTACAATCACTTGCTTCTTTGCCTTCTTATTTCCTATGATTACACAATAGACATTACGCTTATCTGCCGTCTTGGTTAACGTCGTTACATCCATCCACTGTGGATAGGTTTTCTCTAATAGCTTTAGATTACTCTCCATGGTCTTGTAATCATATAGCTTCTTTGTCTTCTTTACAATGTCTGTGGTTGGCTTCTTTGTCGTAATAAGGGATGTCTTAACATAACCGGTTTTCTTTGTCCTTACATTCATGACAGCCGTATAGGCTCCTTTTTTTATATCAGCACTTAGATATTGCTGACTTTTGACTGCACTTTCCAACTTATATTTGGTTGCATTTGTCTTATAAATGGTCGTATTCTTCTTTATATATACTTTTTTCGAATACTTTTTCCATTTTGCTGTCACTGTAATTGTACCTGTACTTCCAGCTTCAATGGTATTATGTACTTTATTATTTATAAACCATCCGGTAAAATAATAGCCTGTCCTTGTTGGAGCCTGTAGTGTAATCTTCTTTGACTTTATCGTATAGGAGGATGGGTTCTTACTGTTATTCTTCCCACCGCCTAACTTATAGATAATCCTATATATAGTAGGACTCCATTTTGCATATAACTGAATATCCTTATCATAGGTTGCTGGTATTTCTCGAATGCTATGTTGAAATCCTGCTTCTGTATACCATCCATTAAAAGTATAGCCCTTTCTCGTTGGTGTTTGCAACGGAACAGCTGTTCCTGTAATAAAACTCCCTGGGTTTCCCAGTGGATTGATTCCACCATTGAGGTGGTATGTAATCGTATGTGTTTCCTCTTTTTTCTCTGTTGCGTAGGTCTGTTTTGCACTTAGTAAGCAAGTACTCATTACTAGTATTAGTAAGCAAAGCATACTTTTTAGTCTTCTTTTCATGTGATTTTCCGTCCTTTCTTTATTATTTAAAATAAGTGTCCTAACTCCTCCCTATATGGAACAAAGTGTCTTCGACATGCTCAACTCCCCTGCCCTCATTCATGTGCGCGCAAAAACTTCAGGTCGAAGACACTTTGCTCGGGCCGAAGCTGATCGCATTAGCGACATACTCCTTTCCCCTGAGTGCGCATCGTTAGCGGAACGTTTTTTAATACATAGGAGGCTTCTTGAAGAGAAGTTTCCTATGTATTAAAAAAGAAGTCCCTGTGATAGGAACTTCCCTTCTTTCTAAAAATATTTGCGATTTCCCCAAAGATTGCTTTTTTTCAAATATAAATACTCGTTATAAGCTTTCTCTAAGATTTGTTTTTCATTTGAAAATTTTAGCATATGATATGCTTCATGATATTTATAATATCCGGAATCCATAAAATATTCTTCACGTTGTGGCTTGCTATAGTAACTATCTGACATCATTAAATACCAATGAACATCTTTTACTACAGTATCTAGGGGAGTACTAAACGAATACTGGCTCTTTCCGACATATTTAATAATATTTGCTTTAACAGAAGTCTCTTCTCTTACTTCTCTAATCGCTGTCTCTTTGTATTCTTCGCCTTCTTCGACTGTACCTTTGGGTAAAACCCAGCCTTCATACTTGTTACGATAATTTTTATACAGCAATAAAATCTTTCCTCTGAAAATAACCACACCGCCACAGCTCGTTGCTTCAATCATTGCAATGCCCCCTGTATATTTTTGGTGTGTACATACTTGTTGACTAGTATAACTCTTTTTAGGGGTTATTTCAACTTAATTCGTTTATTTTTTATAATACTGAGCGAAGATCTTCTTCGCAATTGGTACTGCATAACTTGAGCTGGAACCTGCATCTTCTACACAAACACTGACTACGATATCGTTCTTTTCTTTGTTAGAGAAACCGACAAACCAAGAGTATGGTTCTGCACCTGCAGTCTCTGCGGTACCTGTTTTTCCTGCCACGGTATACTTGCTTGTCTTTAAGCTGGTTGCGGTTCCTTTCTTAACAACTTGTTCCATCATAGACGTTAGGCTTTCTGCTTCACTTCCTGACATTAAGGTTGCATACGCCTTTTGAGCCGTCGTATTTACCACATGTCCTTGGTAGTTTTCAACGTGATCAACCATATATGGTTTCATTAATGTTCCGCCATTTGCAATTGCCGCTGTAATCATAGCCATATGCATCGGACTTGTTGTCGTATCACCTTGTCCAATTGCAGTTCTTGCTTCTAATGATTTGCTGTCACTAGCTTTTAACGTAAAGCTTGGTGTACGTACTGAAAAATCCAAATCAAACTCGGTATTAAACATTAACTGCTCGTTTGTCTTTCTAAACTCATTGATATCCATTTTTGACAACATGGTTGCAAATGCACCGTTACAAGATTTTGCAAATGCTTTTTCCATATCTACCTCACCGTGATGCGTGCCGCCTGCACATTTTACTACGTCATCACCAATTCGATATTTTCCGTTACATGTATAAGTAAACTTCTCATAATCATTTGGAAATTGTCTCATATAACCCAATGCTGTTAAAATCTTATAGACAGATCCTGGTGGATAGGTACTTTGTGTTGCACGGTTCACAAGAGAAGACTCATTATTACTATCTGCTATTAAAGATTCCCATTTCTTCTCCACGGTATTCGGATTATACGTTGGCTTACTTACCATTGCAAGAATTTTGCCTGTGCTTGGCTCCATAACTACGACTGCACCCTTATTGCTTCCCAATGCATCGGATGCAACCTTTTGTAAATCTACATCTAACGTGGTTACTACGTTATCCCCTTTGCTTCGTTCGCCACTGATGTCATTAAATACTTTCTCAATTGGATTAATAGAAGAAGTAAGCAGGGTAAATGTAGTGCTGCTTTCAAGGCCTGTCTTTGTTTTTAAGTAACGGCCTACCGTATGACTAAATAAGCTATCGTATGGATATACTCGTGTCATATTATCATTGTCATCATATACCGTCTTTGCTAACACTTCTCCTTTGCTCCCTAAGATCATTCCACGTTGCACACTGTCCTCTAGCAGCTCTTGTCGCTTATTATACGTATTATTAATTACTTTAGGACTATCAATTATAATGAACTTTGTAAGGTACGCTAAGACGCCTACAAATAAGATGATAAAGAAATACGCAATCGTTAAGATCTCACGATTTACTTTTTTTCTTGTGCGCTTTCGTCTTGTACTTGTCGCATCCTCACTAATTAAATCCGGTTCCTGCACCGCACGAAGAACATCTTTTTTCTTCGTTTTCTTCAGTCTGCGATCCTTTTTCTCTTTTCTATCTTTCATTTCCTTCAATCTTCTAACCTCATTTGAATTATTTCAAAATAACAATTTTACTTATATTATACCAAAGTATCCAATCCTTTACAACCTAGTGACTAGGGAGTAAAAATGAGTCTGCTTGTCTTCTTCACTTTGACTGTCTTACTATAACTGCTAAAATACTTCTTGTTACTATGCTTTGCGAAGACTCTGACTTTAACGGTATAATTCTTCTTGCTAGTTAAGGAAATCGTTTTCTTCTTTACTTTTCCATTTGTAATCTTTCCCGTATGAATCAGCTTATAAGCACCTTTCCCCTGTTTTATATACACCTCAAACTTCTGAGCTGTCTTATTTTTACTTACACGTATTGTCTTGGTTTTGTCCTTTGCCTTACCTTTCAGATTAAGTACTGGTTTTTTTAGTGTAGTTACTGTCTTAACTGAATTAGAATATGCGCCCTTAGAATTCCCATTCATGGCACGAATTCTAAACTTATATGTCGTATTGGATGTAAGATTAGTGATCTTACATGCTGTTCCAGTTACAACCTTGATTCGCTCATACTGCTTCTTATTCTCTTTATACTGATATACCTCATACATCTTTGCGTTACTTGCCTTGTTCCAAGTCAATGTAACAGTCTTATTGGAATACTTTGAACATTTAAGGCCTGTTGTCTTTCCAATATTTATACTTTCTTTAAGATATAACTTCTTCTCTTTACCATCAAGGACAATGTAGCTTACTTTATTCTTGCACTGCGGATCGCTATACCAGCCAACAAATGTATAGCCTTTATGAACATGGGGTTTTAACGGATACATCTGCCCTTTTTCTGTCCGTATGATGGTATTTAACTTCTGTGTTCCTTTATAAAACTCTATGGTAGTCTCTAGTGGTGAGATATTTTCTTCTTTACTCTCTGATGTAAATGCTTTAATTCGATAATTATAGTTAAAAGGCGTCCATTTTCCTGTATTTCCTATAGCATAACTTTCCCCTTGATTTGCCTTGGCAACAAATTTGATTGCTGGTTTTCCATCTATCATAACTGTATAAGACCTATCATAAGGAATTCTTACTGTCTTCCTACCACTGTATTCTACTTCCACTGCAAATACCGTATTGGGCTCTAACAATATATTGTGCTTTAATGGCAGCGTATGATAGCCTGCAGAGCTTATCTGTTGGGATATTGTATGGACCAGTGTTCCTTTATTCTCTGCATTTTTAAAGCCGATATAAATCCTTACTTTTATATCCACATCGTCTTCTAATGTATAAAAAGATACCGCTTCCAGGCTCTCGATTTTGGAAGATGTGGTGTAGACATTGGCACATCCTGCTTTCTCGTGATATGTCTTAGAGTACGTCCCCGAAGAACCGTCATATTGATAGATAGTATCATAGTCATCTGCCAAAGAGACGTCGATAAAATTAAACTCTCGTAGGGATTCATCATAATAAGAGACCCAGAAGTAACCTTTGTTTCCCCAGGAATCTCCCCAACTATTAAGCATAAGCCAAGCTCCATCTTTCTTTGGCTTATCGTTAAAGTTATTTTTGGAATAGTGGTCATTGTAACCAATACATGTCACAGAGTGATTGGTTGTACTAAATCCTTCACTATAATAATTGGCCTTCTTTTTATTGTAAAAAAACTTATCATAATAGATGCCGGTAGTGGCAGCACCATATTCATTTAGTTTCCGTTTAATCAGATTTCGATTGCTGCTATCAACAATCTCTACATTATTTAGATGCACCTGGTCGTTCATCTGAAGAGCAATCTTATTGTTTTTCGATAGATTTTGGAATGTTTGTTTACTTGCAGCTACTTCACTATACTTTCCAAGCTCCTCATCTGCAAAACCTACCCAGTTTGCTAATGCCATAATTGCAAAATTACTGTCATTTCCAAACTCCAGATAGTTTCCTCTTCCAACATAGTTTACTGCATCCCCGTTGGTCCTTTGCCATTGGTCCTCGACCCGGTGAAAGAAAAAGTAGGCCAAATGTGATTCACTAAGATTCAAAAACTCATCGGTAATTCCTTTTTTATATAAATTGATCTCTGCAGCACTTGCCAAGGAAAATGCCCAGCACGTGCTATAGTCCCCCTGATCTTTAACCGGGTATTGCTTCCTTACTTGATTTGAAAATGCATCCTTATGGGTTCCTGCTGAATTTGTCAGCATATTATGCGTACTATGGCTACTACATGTTTTTATCTCCTCTTTTTCAGTGTATTTGGATGGAGCAAAAAAACTGCCAGAAGAAAATGTGCCTAATCCACTGGCATTTACTTTGGTCTGACTTAAGACCATCCATACCGCCATCACTATGAATACAATATAACTATTGTTTCTTTTTCTCATTATGTAACTTGAAATCCTCCTATAATTTAGTAAAGCACAAGGCCCCCTATACGGGTTGGCCTTGTGCTCTTTCACGCATCATACGTGCATCTTTTGCTTCCTGAAGCTTTCTTTGGTCAATATCATCCTGGTTAAGAACATATAATCCCTGAATAATGTTAAACATGATCAATGTACTTAAGATGGAGCTACCGCCACTGCTTACTAGAGGAAGGGTAACACCTGTCGATGGGATAAACTTGGTTACACCACCGATTGTTAGAAATACTTGGAATATATACATAATACTAAAGCCAAGTGCGATTAATTTATAGAATTCCATACGAATCCTCATGGAAATATTGATAAACATAATAAAGCAGCTCATACATATTAATACGATACAGATTGCAACGATTCCACCCATCTCTTCTGAAATTGCAGAGAAGATAAAATCAGATCCTACAACCGGAATACTTGTTGGAAGGCCTTTCGTCAGCCCTAATCCAAACCATCCGCCGGTTCCAATCGCAAATAATGACTGGCAAATCTGATATCCCCTGCCATTGATAATGGACCATGGATCTTTCCAGGCAGTTACACGAATTCGTACATGGTTAAATAGCTTGTATGCCACGACAGCTGCCATGGAACCACCTAAGAAGCCAAGTAATAAATATCGGATATCGCTTGTTGCAATATAAAGCATAAATAAATATACAATAAAGAAAATAAGTGCTCCACCAAGATCCTTTTCCAATACAAGCACGATTACATGAAGTGCTGCAAGGGCTGTAATCTTAACTACTGACTTAAAGTCTTTAGCCTTGGTTAAGCAGGATGCTACAAAGAATACAAACAGGATCTTTACAAATTCCGATGGCTGCATTCTGAAACCACCGATAATGATCCAGTTCTTTGCACCGTTTTCCTCTTTTCCGATTACAAATACAAGCATTAAGAAGATCAAGCCAAGGATACCATAGATCCAGCCAAATTCCTTTAAATACTTAATTTTTCGAATAATAAACGGAATGATCATACATCCTAACAGACCGATTGTTACAAACAGCAGCTGTTTGATCGCTGAGGAATATTTAAGCCTTGTCTGCATAATCAAGCCAAAAGTAATCAGCATCAGCATATTATTAAATACTAAGCGTGACAATCGTTTGTAAGCTAGCTTATACGCTATAATAAAGATGGAAAATACAATAACTTGGATCAAATACAGTACCACACATTTTATCATATTCTCCAATGTATCCATGTACATCCCTACAAAGATACATATAAAACTAAACGCATGAATCGCAAAGATTAAAAAGATTTGAAATCTAAATATCCCCGCCTGCGATTCCTTGCTTCTACGGAATACGGTAAAACCATATAATGTGTATACCACCACTAATAAGCAAATGATATACTTGCATATTCCGATGATTATCGTTTCCATTCCTTCACCTACTCTACTCTACCCCACGTTTGAAGTGGCCTTTTGTAAAACTCTTAATTTGAAGATTACTTGACTTATTTTCTAAGAATTCAAGAGCATAAGCTTTGATAATCTCCTCTACTGTCTTTTCATCTTCCACTGTAAAATCAAGACGGATATTACGTGGCTGTAATGACATTACTTCTTTCTTATTACTGATTAACGCAATTGGATCAGCATTGTAAATAACATTATAACAATATTTACAATAATTTAACACTATGAAGTTCTTATTCATTCTGTCTTTTAGCTCGTAAGTGCTTGTCTTATGAGTACAGCCAATTGTATTCTTAACAACACAGTTTGCGGATGTCATTAATGGAATATGACCGTATACGATAAAGTCACTATCGCGTTCTGTCATGCCTTTTAACTCATTGAAGTTAAGTTCTACAGGTGTAGTAAAATGTCTTAACCCACGTTTTTGATAGAATTTTTGAGCCCAAGAGTTCATGGTATACATGCTGTAATCTAAAATGATATCTTTGTCTTTTAGCTTTTCATGTTCAACAAAGTAAAGCTCTTCGTAGCTTCGTACTAAGAAACCGTCTACAAATTCTACTAATGTAGAATCAAGCACATTAAGCTCATTTTTAAATGCTTCGTATGTCTTTTTACGGAATACGTGTGGCATTACAAGATAGAATGGCTTTTGTTTCTTTACAACTCTTCTGCCGATTTCAAAACCTTCTGTAAGAGAGATTTCATTCATACGGTAGTAGATTGCTGCTACTTCTTCACGACGTAAGGCAGCCTTTAATTGTTTTTCATTGGATACAACTACGACTAAGCCCATTGGACCTCTTTCGATATCTTCAAGTTCTACCATTTCTTCTTGAATTTGTGCTACCGTATCAATATCTGTCTTTTCAATTACATTGTTACGACGGTACGTATCCGCAATTTGTTCTTCTAACATGGCAATAGCCTGTCTTCTTAATTCATTGATATGGCCAACCGGAATAAATAAGTCACCAATGATTTCAAGATAAAGATCTTCGAATTCAAATGCAGTTGCATTTGTCTTGTTTAACTGTCTGCGAAGTTTTTCTTCATTTGCAGGCTGGTTCGTTGCCGCCTGTGCAATCTCACCAAATGCAGTTACAGAATGTTCACGAACTGTTAATGTTAAGCTTAATGGCTCATTTTCTTTTGCATAGAAGAATCCGCTCATTGGAACCTTGCGGTTTACCTTGATATATTTCTCTGCAATTGTATTTAATAACTGATCATTCTTTGTACGGTATACTTCGTCACCCTTTTTAAAGTGGTAGCCAAACTTGAAGTTACTTGTAATCGTTCTTCCCTTATTTGCTGCATCCTTTAATGTATATTCGTATTTTTGATCGTTGTCGCCACGGATTTCAAGTAAATCTTGTGCATTTACATCTTCTATTAACTTAATCGTTGCTTGATTTCCTTGAATTTTTTCAACTCTTCCGACTAATACACCATTATGGTTTGGACGGTTGGTTGACATCATCTTCTTACTGTTATGGTTTTCATAGTAACCTGTGGAGAAACTACCACGGTTATAGATATCCATAATGTTCTTTACATCTTCATCAAATTCTTTTTTATGCTCTTTCTTATATGCCTCATATCCACATGGACCAAGGGATTGATATAAGTCTACATATTTACGGTAAAGACTTGCTACATAGGCAGAATATTCCGGACGTTTCATACGGCCTTCGATCTTAAAGGAGTCAATTCCGGATTCTACTAATTCAGGAATGATGTCTAACGTACACATATCCTTAGGACTTAATAGGTAGGCATTGTCTTTATCAGAAATTGTCTTACCATTATCTTTTAACTCATATTGCATACGACAAGTCTGTGCACAACGGCCACGGTTACCACTACGTCCGCCAAGCATACTACTCATTAAGCATTGGCCGGAGTAACTGTAGCATAATGCTCCATGAACAAAACTTTCAATTTCAAGATTTGTCGTCTCACGGATATGCTTGATCTCATCTAATGTAAGCTCTCTACTTGTTACAAGACGAGTAATTCCATAATCTTTAAATAAATCTGCACCTTCTGACATAGTAAGTGTCATTTGCGTCGATGCATGGATCTGTAGATCTGGAAAATGACTGTGAATAAAGTTCATAACACCGACATCTTGTACGATTACAGCGTCTAAACCCTCTTCGTAAGGACGTTTTAAATACTTTAATAAGTTGTCCTCTATCTCTTTATCTTTTAATAACGTATTTACAGTAAGGAATAACTGTTTTCCATGTAAATGTACGTAATGAATTGCTTCAACTAATTCATCCTCTTGAAAGTTTACAGCAGATGCTCTGGCACCAAACATAGAACCACCAACATAAACCGCGTCACATCCACCATTAATGGCTGCTTTTAACGTTTCAAAAGACCCTGCGGGGGCTAAAATTTCAATATCTCTCATAAATACTCCTAATTCTCTAAAAAGATAAGAGACTGCCAAGGTAGTTTCCCCCATGCACAGCCTCTTATCCGATTATTACTGTCTAATTTACAAAGTGTGTCAAAACACTTTGCTACCCCGAACCTGGTCACGAAAGTGACATCCTCCGCTTAAGTGACCAAGTTCGCCTTCTGACTTTCTGTTTTTAGAAAGCCCTTTCGTTCATAGGATATTACTCCTGAACAAAATTAAGCTTGGTCTCAAGCTCGGTAATCCTCTTTACTGCTTCTTTATATTCTGCATCTAACTGTTCATACGACTTAGCAAGCTCATCGAGCTCTGTCTGCTTATTAATGATTTCATGCTTCAACTCAAATAAGTCTCTATTCGTTTCCTCTTGAAGCTGCTGCATGTCATTAATATGCTCTTTCGCCTTAAAATAGTCATCTGCTATATTGATATCGAGAAGTACGTTCTTCATATCGAACTCTAGTCCTCGATACCACTCTTCACTCTTTAAGGAAGCTATTTGTCTATTAATATAAGATGCTATCTTCTCTAAATATTCAGCACTTTCGGAACCGCAAATCACATACTTTTTGTTATTGATTATAACTTCAACGTCTGTTTTCTGACTCATCATATTCGCCCCTTATTGAGTTTTATCTTAATTTTATAAAATAAACACTTTAATACATGGTAATTATACCATAAACTGACCATATGACAAGAAAAACATCGAAACTTATACTAGCTTGTCTAAACCAAAATGTTCGTAAGCTAAATCCGTAACCATTCGTCCTCTCGGTGTACGCTGTAATAAGCCATTTTGAATTAAATATGGTTCATACACATCTTCGATGGTAGAACTATCCTCTCCAATAGATGCTGCGATCGTATCTAGACCTACCGGTCTTCCATTAAACTTCTGTATCATTGTAAGCAAAATCTCACGATCGATATGATCCAGGCCTAACTTATCTACTTCTAATAAATCCAGTGCAAAATCAGCAACTTCTTTTGTAATCACGCCATCATATTTTACCTGTGCAAAATCACGCACACGTTTTAATAAGCGGTTTGCAAGTCTTGGGGTTCCTCTGGAACGCTTCGCTAACTCTTTGGCGCCTGTTTCATCAATCTCTACATCTAACACAGAAGCGGAACGCACAATGATGTCTGTAAGTTCTTCATTTGTATAAAACTCCAAACGATTTACCACACCAAAACGATCTCTAAGCGGTGCAGTTAACATACCTGCCCTTGTCGTTGCTCCTACTAAGGTAAACTTCGGTAAGTCTAGACGGATGGATCTTGCTGTCGCTCCTTTTCCTATTACAATGTCAATTGCGTAATCTTCCATTGCAGGATAAAGCACTTCTTCTACCTGACGGTTTAATCTATGGATTTCATCCACGAATAGCAGGTCTCCATCTTGTAAGTTATTTAAGATTGCCGCCATCTCCCCTGGCTTTTCAATCGCAGGTCCACTGGTAATCTTAATATTAACATTCATCTCATTGGCAATAATGCCAGCAAGGGTTGTCTTACCAAGCCCTGGAGGACCATATAGTAATACATGGTCTAAAGACTCTTTACGTGCCTTGGCAGCTTCTATATAAACTTTTAAATTATCTTTAACTTTCTTCTGACCGATATAATCCTTTAACAACTGAGGACGCAGATGGTTTTCTATCTTTTGGTCTTCTTCCATAAGTTCTGTCGTTATGACACGATTATTCATTGCATTCAAACCTTTCTTACGTTCTTGTCCTTCACCCATAATGCCTTGTTCTATTTATACGAGATACCTAGAATAAAGACATCTTCTTTAAACTTTGTTTCAATACATCTTCCACATCTGTAGTCTCTGTAATCAATACTTCACGCACTGCTTTGAGTGCTTCCGTATTGGAATATCCTAATGCTACTAACGCCTGTACTGCTTCACTGCGCACTGCTTTTGGATCCTTGATGCCAAGTGCCTTTGTAAGTTCTGTCTGTACTGGTGCTTTTGCTAACTTGCTTTCAAATGCGTCTTCTAATTTTAATTTATCCTTTAACTCTAGGATCAGCTTGCTTGCTGTCTTTGGTCCGATACCTGGAGCTTTGCTGATTGCCTTTGCATCATCGGATAATACCGCAAAACGTAGTTCATCCGTACTAAGCGTAGAAAGAATGCCTAGTGCTGCTTTTGGCCCAATGCCATTTACCGTAATTAATAACTTAAATACATTCAAATCATCTCTTGATGAAAATCCATATAAATTCATTGCATCTTCACGTACATATAAATACGTATGAATGCGTACTGTATCACCAACGTTAGGAAGTTCTTCTAATAGAGAGCTTGGAATACGGATTTGATAACCAATTCCTCCTGCTTCTACTATAATACACTCCTCTGATATATATTCTAATTCACCTTTAATAAATGCGATCATACTAACTCCTTGACTTTTATTACTTAATAATAGAACAATAGTTCGGTATTGTCAACTGAAACGCCGTACTCTACCATAGGAAGGAATAGATTTTTTTAGCGTTTTATAATTCATTAAAAAAAATATATTTATAGTGTGGCTTTTTTTGTTGTTCACATGTATTAGTAGTGTAAGACCTTTTAAAAGGAAATAAACAGGGGCCCAATAGAGGAGGATAAGACGTGTATGATCCAATGCCAAATATAAACTCAAAGATCGATTACGCAGTCGACCGATATCAAAATATGGTATATCAAATTGCCATGAATCAAGTAAAGAATAAAGAAGATGCTGACGACATCTTTCAAGAAGTATTTCTAAAGTACATAACCTACATAGGAAAATCTGAAGACGGAGAGCCATTTGCGACTGCTGAACATGAAAAGGCATGGCTGATCCGTGTAACACTAAATACTAGCATTAATCATTTGAAGAAAGCATGGCATAAAAAAGTCGTGCCGTTAACAGAAGATATTCCAATCGAAAATAAAGAAGACCGTGAACTTTATCAGGTTGTTTTAAAGCTTCCACAGAAATACCGCACGGTGATTCATTTATTTTATTATGAAGACATGTCCGTTCGTGACATCAGCGCCCAATTAGACATAAAAGAATCTACCATCCGCGAACAATTAACAAGAGCACGACGATTACTTAAAAAATATCTAAAAGGAGAGTATGACTATGTTTAGAAAACACTATGAAAATGCAAATAATAATTTTGTTCCAAGTCAGTCCTTAATCAACGATACCAAACAAAAGATGTATGACCGACTATCTGATATTGAATTTTCCAATGCTACAGATGATATAGAACATATTTCTGATGCTTCCAAATCTGAAGTTATCCGAATCAACTCAGAATTAAAACCTACACAAAGACGAAGTGTTTCCCACACATTAAAGATTGCCTGTTCCATTGCCGCTTGCGCCGCTATCGTGACCAGTACCGCTTTTGTGGGGAAATCCTTCCTCAAGCGACCTACCACGTATCCTGAAGCAAGCTTTATGGCAACTGCTTCTCCATCTCCATCCTTTCAGTTAGATGACATCCTTGGAACTTATTACACTTCTTATACTTATAATGATCTTCCTAGCTACACAACGATAACACTTTCCGATCCAAGCGATAAAGGAGTCCACTTTGTTTATACCTCTGTTAACGGAGATAAGACTGAGAAAGAAGAAGGTAACGCAACCCTTACCAAACAGAATACGTTGGTATACGATGATGCAGATGGCTGTGGATTTGCTCTGTCTTTTGAAAACACTTGCCTGTATTTATCCTCCCATGCCAGTACAGGAGACCACTTTAATCAGTGTGGCCAGTTCATGAATATTGATGGAAAAAACGAAAATAATAGGGCAACTGCATTCTATGGTGCCTGCTATTTTGTCAGCGATAAAATATATAAATTTGACATCAATAACGATGGTAAGAATGAAACACTTAAGTATTCCAATGGCATCCTAACCATTAATGAAAAACAGGTAAATACAGGTGTATATTCTGAAAATCTAAGAACCGATGGATTTTATCTTGTAGATCTAGATAAGTCAGATAATGATATCAACCTGTTAATCCAGGATGACGGTCCAAGCAGTGATCCTGTAACTTCTATTTTCACTTACAGGGAAAATGGTACCATAGAAGATCAAATAGGCTGTAAAGCACAAAATGTTTATAGTATTAATCAGGATGGAAAAATTACTGGTACGATGAAATTTAATCTACTTCAGAATTGGTATGGCCATTGTACTTGGGACTACAAAGATGGACATATACAACTTGAGGAACATGATTTATATGCCGGAATGGATCCAAGACTTTACTCCGACATCACCCATTCACCATATCTTAAGAAGAACATCAAGCTTTATAGTGATAGAAGCCTCTCAAGCAAAGCATTTACTATGAAGCCACAAACAGTAGAATTTACCGTAACAGACAATAAAAACTGGGTAAAGGTCGTAGGACTAAAAGATAAGACGGAAGGCTGGTTATACCTAGAAGACTTCAATATCATCCCTTCTACCAAAGAAACAGCTGAAGACTATTTTGATCAACTTACTTAAGTGACTAGTATGTAACCCATTAATTCAACTAATTCCTTTGCAAACCTAAAAAATCCGCCTACCTTCTATTTTAAGAAGATAGGCGGATTTTTTGTATTATTTATCTATGTCATACACACTTTTTATAGTCAGGCTCTTTGGTATGCCGCTAAGCACGGTAATCTCTTTTGTTCCCGCATTCATATCAAAGTAGTTATCGTCAAATACCAGATCTGTCTCTGCAGAGTCAAGTTCCACGCCTTTTGCATATGCTTCACTGTGGACTAATATCTTATTTCCCAGAATATCATATGTAATCTTTGGATCTAAGAAATTAAAATGCTTTGGTGCCGTAAACAGACTCGTTCCTTCGCTTACAATCTGCCCGTCTACCAGGAAGAAATAGCTTACATAATGGCTAAGCTCGTCATACTCGGAAAAATCCAGTTTATTTAACCAGACACTGGATAACGCAGGTGCCGTAACCTGCTTATTTCCCCGCTTCACAACGGAGCCATCAGCCCTGCGTAAGGACCACATTACAACACCAGTCACATCTTCTCTTGTTTCATTGGCAACATTTAAAGTAGCAGACTTTTCGATTTCCTTTGGTTCATCAATACAAGATCGTCTCTCGCTGATTTCACCTTTTTCCTCGCAAGAGATGATAATAGGAGCAAAGAAACGTTTTTCTCCATAATGAAGTGCCTTTAATCGACCATAATAATCAATACTGGACCAAGAGGCTGTTGGCCAGATATCATTTAGCTGCCATACAATAGCTCCCATGCATCGTCCACGGTTTCTTCTCCAATGTTCTACTCCATAGCGGATGGCATCCATTTGAAGTAGTTGTGACGTATAAATCACATTTTCAAAGGAGCTTGGATACAAATAGGTCTGGGAAATATATTTCATAATCTTGCCGTTAGCCATGGCATTTCTTTGATGCATTTCCATTACCCTGGACAAGATATTACGGTCTTCCGGCTTGGTAAAGCTTCTAACAGTCTTAATCGATGGGAAGGACTGAAAACCAAACTCTGAAACATATCTAAAATAAAACTTACGATATTCGGTAATTGGCTTCTCCCCATGCCAAACATCCCAATAATGGGTATCCCCTCGATTCTCATCCCAAGGCTCATCATAATTTCCTCCGCTAGAAGGGCTGGATGGCCAGTAAAAGGTGTTTGGATCCACTTCCTTCACCAACTTTGGAATGATATATTCAAAGATCTTAATGTAGTCGTAATACTGCTTATTGCTAGGCTTCCATACCTTATAGTACATCTGCGTTTCCATTTCATTATTTCCACAGTATAAGGCAAGGCTGGCGTGATGTCGAATTCGTCTGATATTCTGCTTGATCTCCTCTGAAATATTCTCTTCAAATGCATCATCTAGCTCGTAACTGGAGCATGCAAACATAAAGTCCTGCCAGACAAGAAGGCCTAGCTCATCGCAGATATCAAAGAAATAATCATCCGGATAATAGCCTCCTCCCCAGACTCTGATACAATTAAAGTTGGCTTCTTTTGCTTTTGTAAGCAACATCAAAGTACGTAGGCGATTGGTTCTCCCAAGAAGATTGTCTTCCGGAATATAATCCGCACCCATCGCAAAAATACAGACACCGTTGACTTCATGGCAAAAACTCGTTCCCCATTCATCCTTTTCCTGTCTTACCGTAATTGTTCGAAGTCCGATTTGTTTCTTTCTTTGATCAATTACGACCCCATCTGCCTGCATTAATTCGACTATCACCTCGTATAATGGCTGCTCCCCATACCCATTGGGCCACCAAATCTTAGGGTTTTCAATTACAATTGATTCACCGTTCTTACTTGTATATGTCTCACCAGCATTGGAGACTACCGTTATCATGATATCATAATCGTCCATATGCGTTTTTTTCTTTTTCAACTCGTTTACCTTTACATCAAAAGAAAGTTCCACTGTTCCATTTTCATGTTTTTGTGTTATGTATATGTCTTCAATTTTTGCAGTCTTATAGGAAACTAACTGGACACCTCGAAAGATGCCTGCATCCGGAAGCCTTGGCCCCCAGTCCCATCCAAACATGCAATGTGCTTTCCGTAAATGAGGGTATCCTTCCATACATTCCAAGGAACCTCCTGTATAACACTTTTCATTTTCTTCTTTTATGTACTTTGTTGGAGAATAAATATGTACACGGATTTCATTTTCTCCTATCTTTACAATCTTACTAACATCATATTCCCATTCACGATGCATATTACTTACAAAACCTAGATAAGTTTCATTTACATAAATATCTGCCAAAGTATCAATACCGTCAAAATGCAGTAATAGCTCGTCCCCAGAAAGCATTGCCTTATTTACCTGAAAATGCTTTCGATACTCAAACTCATTGTCCATTAGTTTTGTTGCCTTTAATTCATTTATTCGATAGTAAGGGTCCGGCATAATTCCCTGCTCTACAAGCGTGGAATATACGGTTCCAGGCACTGTTGCTTCAATATACTCTTCTTTTGTCTGAAATTCATTTTCCCCAATCATTCGTAAATTCCACTTCCCATTAAGTGAAAGTATACTTTTCACCAAAAGACCACCTCCATACGCTAACCAAGCCTATCATTCACTTCCCACCACGTAGGAAGTCAAGGAAAGCCTCGATATAAAACTATGTACCTGCGACGATGAGCCAGCCGGAAAACATTAAAGTGCCAGTCTTCCGGCCATCTCGTACTACATTAAGGTAGAGAACAAGCTAATTACATTCTGATATGCTTTAAGCATCCATGGGCGTTTACACCATTCCTCATAGTTATACTCATGGCACTCTTCTAATGTCTTTACAAAATCTTTACGAATGACTTCTACTACTTCTCTATTTGACATCCACATACCATTTTCATAATGAAGATAAAAGCTTCGATAATCCATATTGATTGTACCAATTATGCCAGTGCTCTCATTAATGATTGTCTTCGCATGAATAAATCCCGGTGTATACTCGTAAATCTTAACTCCACCCCGAAGAAGTGCTCCATAGTTAAAGTTCGTCAGACATTTTACATTTTTCTTATCCGGAATACCCGGGCAGATAATACGGACATCAATGCCACTCTTAGCTGCCAAAATCAAGGCTTCACGCATATCATCCTCAATAATCAGATATGGTGTCGTAATATATACGTATTCTGTTGCATACTGAATCATCTGCATATAAATATTTTCAATCGGATTGTTGGGATTATTGGCAGGTCCATCTGAAATCACCTGACAATAGACTTGATTTTCCTCAAACTTCATGGTTGGCTTGTACGGCGTATAATCAATTAGTTCTCCATCCGTGCAAACTTCCCACATCTGTAAGAAGGTTACCGTCAGTCCCCATACTGCATCACCAACGACCTTGATGCCGTTATCCTTCCATACGCCAAACCGATTTACAAGGTTTGCATACTCATCCGCAATATTAAATCCGCCTGTATATCCTATATTTCCATCGATTACTACAATCTTCTGATGGGAACGATAGTTCATGTACAGCTTATTTAAATATTTATGAACCGGGTTAAAGATACGGACTTCAAATCCTTCTTCCTTTAACAGATGCTCAAACTCCTTATTTGTTCGAAACATGGCACCAAAGTCATCATACATAAACATCACCTTGACCCCTGCCTTAATTCGATCCACTAAGATTGCATGTAGATGATCCCAGATTGCCCCTTCTGCCACAATAAAGAAATCAATCATAATAAAATGCTTGGCATTTTCAAGTTCTAGGAAGATATCATTAAATGCATCCTCTCCCATTGGAAAATACGTCACCTGATTGTTCTTAAACAAAGGGAACCCTTCTTCTCTCATATAGTTCGCCATTCGATATTTGGTCGGATACTCTAATCGGTACTGCTTTAGTACTTCCTCATCCTGAACTGCAAAGGTAAATCCATGTCGTAATTTTTCTAATAATCGATTATCAATCTTGCTTTTTGCATTGGCTTTGCCCCAAAGAGCATACATGATATGCCCTGAAATTGGAAGCAGCAATACGATATAGACCCATGCCATCTTATACGACATGCTTCGTTGGTCATTTACCATGCTGAAAATTAAGCAGACACTGAAAATAATCAGTGCTAGATAGAGATAGATTGTATATTCGCTAAATAAAAACGGTAAAGCAATGATAAAGCAAAATTGAAATAATACCAATATTCCTACAACGAATGCACGTAAAAAACCGCTGAAATGACTTTGCACACGGCCTTTTACATGTTCTCTTATGGGATTAGTAAACCTACTTGTGTTTTTCATCATTAACCCTTCTTACTTATTACATATTCCAGACTACGCTATTCCTTCTTTCCATTATGCATATTGATTCGCTCTTTCAACTCCTGTAAATAATAATGCCCTCTTGTAAACGTCAAGCTAGGAAATGCCTTGATTAATCGTTTATGTATTAAGTTATCATTGTGTAAATTCAACTTATATTTGGTAGCAAACGTCTTGAAACGTTTCTCGAGGTCACTTCTAAATCCTTCTACTTGCTCTTCCACTTCTGCTGGCTTCATTTCTTTCGATAAAGAATCACGGAATCGATTCGTAAGTGAACTCATTATGCTGTCTTTTTTCAACGTTAACTTTGTAAATGTTGCACTAGCAAACGCATCTTTTAACTCAGAAGACTTTTCTACCATCTTGGTATTTAACAGGTAAGTAAGGAATTCCTCACGAAGATTGGAAATTCGATGCACGCGTTCGGATAACTGTAATGTATAAAAGACTGTAACCGTCAAATCAATTAATCCTAAGATAATCAGGCATGCACAGGCATACTCACCACCTCTTCTTGGAATTCTTCGAATCAGCTCCAATACGAATGGTCCTAGTACTCTTACATCCAGTACTGATAAAATTCCCCAAAGACAAGAGGCTTTTAAACTGATTCTTCCCTGAAACTGTATTTTATAATCGCTGTAATCCCACCATTTTGCATGAAATGCATTTTCCATAATGGCTGCGGTCAAGTATTCTAATACTGTCGCTAACAGCATTCCTAATAAAAATAATGCTCCCACATTGTCTGCAAAGCCGGATAGTGTGACATAGACAACAGTTCCACCAATCCCATAAATCGGGATAATTGGCCCATTTAAGAACCCACGGTTTACAAAACTCTTTTGTTTACAGCTGCAAAAACAGGTTTCCCAGATCCATCCCAGAAAACTGTATATAAAAAAACTAAATGCTATAAAAAAGAAATCAAAACCTAATAAACTTACATTCCACATACTATTTCCTCAGTTTCTATTGTATACACATTTAGTATACCATAACCCATTAGAAATACTAAATGAAAATTGCTATTTTTGCTCTATTGTGCTATTATTTGTTCAACTTAATGCAATGCGAGGTACTTGAAATGGAACTATATAAGCAAAATTTACAAATAGATATTCCGTATCCTATGGAACAGCTTATTTCTAGTCAAAAAACTTACAAAAAAGAAGACTTTTTATTCTTTGATATTGAAACCACCGGGCTGTCTGCCGATGTTTCGAACCTGTATTTGATTGGGTGCCTTTATTATGAAAAGGAAGAGTTCCATATGAAGCAATGGTTTGCAGATTCCTATGATAGTGAGCCAGAGTTGATTAAGGCTTTCTTTGAAGAATTAAAGAATCATAAGGTCCTTCTCCATTATAACGGAAATGGCTTTGACATACCTTATTTACAAAAGAAAATAGCTGCATTTGAACTTGATTACTCCTTCGATTGTATCGAAAGTATTGATTTATATAAAGCTATTAGACCGTATAAAAAAATATTACAGCTTCCAAACTTAAAGCAGAAGACCATCGAATCCTTCTTAAACATTGGACGAGAAGATGAATATAACGGAAAAGAATTAATTCCTGTCTATGGGGAATATATGAAGAAGAAATTCTGCAGAGAAGATAACAGCAAAGAGCTTTCCTTGCTGCTTCTTCATAATGATGAGGATCTTAAGGGGATGGTGGCGCTTCTAAGCCTCTGTTACTATATTGATTTATTTAAGAAAAAGCATGAGATTTTATCGGTTGGCTTAAAGGATTCGGTAGTCACTGCCGTGCTTTCCTTAGAGCATGAGCTTGAAAATCAAATAAAATACCATAACGAGGGATTGTCGTTAGAGACAATTGGAAATGAGCTTCATATAAACCTTTTATTACATCAAGGGGAACTAAAATATTTCTATCCAAACTATAAGGACTATTATTATCTTCCTGCTGAGGATATGGCGGTTCATAAAAGCGTGGCAGAATATGTAGATAAAGAGTTCCGTGAAAAGGCAAAGAAGGCTAACTGTTATATTAAGAAGACTGGGCTGTTCCTTCCGGTTGACGAGGAGATGGCGAAGGAAATAAATACGATGGTATTCCGTACGGATGCTTCCTCAAAACAAGGGTTTATGGAAATTAGTGAAAGCTGGCTGGAGAACTTAGAACATAAAGATGTACTGGAAGAATATCTTCATATGTTGATTTGTAATTTAAAATAGCGAAAAAGCATCCTGTAGTGTTCGGGATGCTTTTTCTTTTAATACTTGTTATTTTAATGTTTCAACAAATTCCTTAATCTGCTCTACCTTTAAGTTCCAAGCATTAAAACTATAATATACGTTATTATACACGAATTCTGCCACCTTTTCGTCGTCACCATCTCCTCTTGGTACTTGATAGATTACAATTGGTACGTCTAATGCTTCACTTTTATACTCTGCTAATAATTCCATATCTCCTAATGCATTAATATTTCCAACTGCTGCAACTGCATCTTCTTTCAATGCATTCTTTGTAAATACGGTGGCAGAATATCCTATCATCTGCTCTTTCTCCCCATCATATACGATATACTCTGATCCGAAAATATGGATTGCCTCTACTCGTATGATTTCGTTATTGACCTTAGGATACTTTGTAGGATATTTGGGTTTTCCGGTTGGGCTGTAAAAAATCGATCGCTCTCCCGTCATTAAATCACTGTCTGGACTAAAGTGATACTTCAAGTCTTTCGAGTACTGACTAGACTCTAAAAACTTCACCCCAGTCACTCTGCTTACCTCTGCAATTGTTTCATATTTCGTGTCTTTCAGTGGAGCATCCCCACTTACCTCAACAAATTTTCCTTCCTTCTCTAGATCCACTCTTTCTCCATCCTTAAACTCCAATGTAGTTCCCCAATTCCTATTAATGATATTTTTTGCGGATTTGACAATACCAACTCGGTTAATTACTAAGACCGCAAAGATTCCCAGCGCAACTACCGCTTTTATACAAGGTACATATTTAAACTTTTTCTTGTGTGTTTTCGTAAGCACCTTGTCTGTCACGTCAAATTCAGGAATCTTTGAAGTCTCGTAACTTTCTTTCATATATTGTTCTAAAGGATCTCTCATTTCACTACCTCCTCAACTAGACTACAACAGTGACTGCTTCCTAATAAATTCTTTAGCTTTTTCTTACTTCGCTCCACTTGCTTTCTCAATGCTGCTTCCGACTTTTTATATATACTGCTCATTTCCTTATATGTCATTTCCTCAACTATTTTATTATAAATCATCGACCTTTCTTGTGGCTTTAGCGTCATAAGTGCTTGAAATAGTTCTTCTGAAATTAGTGGCTTTTCATATTGTTCTTTCATAGGAATTAATAAAAACTTACGTTTTCTAATTAGATCAATCGATGTCGTATATGCAATACGATATAAATATCCCGTAATCTCTTGCGTATTCTTAATATTTTTCCGTTTCTGATATAGCTTGATAAAGGTAATCTGCACCACATCCTCGGCATCATGGTAGTTGCCCAAGATATTGTAACAGTACTTACCAAGCCTATTTGAGTATGTATTCATTAACTGTACAAATGCTTGTTCATTTCCCTGTATAAACTCATTTATGTACTCTTCATTATTCTCCACTTTTACTCCTCCTTATTAACCCTCTATAAATGCATTTATATAGATAAGACGGTTTTACATTTCCGATTGTGACATAGTCTAAAAGTTTTTATTATAAAAGAGGCGAATTCTTATATTTAAAGAATTCGCCTCAGCTTGTCGACAACGTCTCCAAGCTTGGATGAAATAAGGATTTCATCCATTCCCTGAAGGAAACGATTAGTGCTCATTCGTGCAAGTCCCTAAAATACAGGACCTATTCACACTAATCCGATATCCGAAAAGCGCGGTTTCCGGATATCGATTAAAATGAACACCTATGGTTTTCCAACTTTCTTTTATTCTGCATAAATACAGTAACTTCCCTGCGATTATGGGTTAAATTCTTCACCGCAAGAATATCATAGTCCTCTTTCAATATATCAAGTGACTTCTGAATTCGAATTTCTTCATCTCGATAAGGCAATTTCAATGTAAGAATGGAATAGCCGCCCTCTGCCAGATTTTTATGTATCCTGCACATAAACTTCGCTGCTTTTAACGCATCCACATTCATATCGCAGGTAACCAGATTAAATGGTTTATCAAACTCTACATCCTCTATATGAGCACGATAATGCTTAATATTTTTATATTTTGACAATCTTTGATCTAATTTACCTGGATCTACTGCAGAGACCTGATATCCGTAATCCGCCAACACTTTCGTCCAGCCTCCCGGAGCAGCACCCACATCTAAGGCATTTCCCTCTCCTTGTAATCTGACTTGAAACTTACTGATTGCTTCTTTTAATTTATTTTCCGCCCGACAGATCTGTGGCTGCTCTTTACCAAGGACACGATATTCATTACACTGAAAACTCAGATTATCCTCGGCTAAGGAGTAGCCTATATAACAGGTTTGATCGATCACAACAATAGAAATTACATGAATATCATAATTCATCAGAGTATCATCAGAAAACACAGGGATGCAGCCATGGTCTTCATAATACTCTCCTAAATAAATCTCTATGTCCTTGGCATTATAGACTCCTGCCCCTTCGGTCATTCTTGCTTGCACGGAGAACTTCTCATTTGACTTTAGGCTGCAGATTGTCTTTGCTTTCTTTAAAATTATTTTTAGGTCCGTTTTCTTGTCATATGTAAGTGTTTCTTCAATGTGGATAGGAAATATATGACGAATAAAGATGGGATTACTTCTCTTTAATCGCTCTACAAACTCTTTTTCCTCTAATTTGGTGGTAATGATCGTGCTTGTCAGCATGATTTCTTCTGCAGTTGCGCTTTCATCCACTTTTCTTATTTCCGCAACTGCATTTTTCCTATATTCTGTATAATGAGTAATCAGATACCGCATTTTCTCGTCCCCTCTTATGTTTTTCTGACAAAATTATACTCCTATATTTTTCACATTACAATGTTGTATTATTTTGTGTTTTACCTGGTAACTCACCAAACTGGAGTCCAAGCATATGTCGAAACAATACCACCATACAAATACCACAAATAATGAATAAGACCGGGAACATAATTAGTTCCGATATGCTTAAGTCCACGCCATTGTATCGCATGAGAAATGCCATCATACTCACTGCTGCCGTCATTGTAACTCCTTTATTTACTAATACTACGGCTAATAGATAGCCCCATTTGCTTTTTTTCTTAAGCAAATATATGGTAACAAAACATGCCGGAATAACAAATCCCAAATCAAGCGTCTTAATTCCTAACGTCGAGTACTGTTCCAGGTCGGCAGGTGCTGTATTACTTGCAATGGTTGGTACAATGCCTGCCAGCCATTTTAGTCCCATAGCTACTCCCGTAATCCATAGAAACCTACGGATTAATTTTATTGGAAATTGTTGAATACACCGATTGCAGAGTCCACCTTGAAGGGTCGCTTTCATGCAGAGAATAAAGGCGTAAAAGCTCAATGTCATAATTGCTATATAAATAAGATATAATGGATTATATGTAACTAAAATGGCATATGAGGTATAGGTATAAAGAAAGTATGCAATGGTTCCTGTCAGTAAAAACAGTCCCAATGTTTGTCTCTTATGTAATAAATAAAAAGATGCTCCTATTAATGGGATTCCCAGAATTAAAGTTATAAAATCCTGTGCAATTGCTTGGGAAGCCATGGATACGGAATCTCTCGCATACAGCCCTTTATTATATAGCTTGATGGTTTCTCCAAAGGAAGTTTGGATATCTCCATATTCTTTTGTTCCACCGCTGACTAGGCCAATTGTTGCTACAATTCCTGCCAAAACAACTATAAGTACTGTTAAGACTGTTATTGTCTTCCTGTTTTCCATATAATTCTCCAACCTTTCTATGCTCACTTTTATTTTTTTGAGTCTTTCTGATCGGTCTTGGTTTTTGCAAAATACGCTTCTAAATAATCAATTCCATTCATCATTTTTAGGGATAGCTTATAATACTGTTCGATTTCCTCATCCGTAAATTCCTGATATAAGACGTCGTGGACTTTATTTTTGAACGCTTCTCTTTCTTTGGTATACTGAATCCCTTTTTCTGTCCTGTTTACACATAAGGCTCTGGCATCTTCTGGTGACTTCTCCAATGTAATATAGCCATCCCGCTCCAGACATACTGCTATCTTTTTTACATTTTGTCGGGAACATCCCATGGTCTCGGCAAGTGTCGATAGGTCCGGAGGAGTATCAAATGCTTGGCAGACTGCTAATAACAGCCATTGTTTGACTGACATGTCATTATATCGATCAAAGACTGAGTGCAATCGATTTTCCTGAATAAAAATATCTACAAATAATAGCTTTTTGTACCATGCGGGATCTTTTCCCATCTCTTCATATTTTCTATTCATAATTCACCTCCTATATAAAATCGTTAAAATAGGTAACTAGTTACTGTGATTATAGTAACTAGTTACCTATTTGTCAATACCTGGAATTCAAATTATATCTAGACTATTTTTATGTTATACTTTCCTTTTTCTCGTTCTTGTTTCACCTTTTTGTTTCAGGGGCTTCCCCAATCTTCTCTATTGCATACAATATTCCGGCTTGATCATAGACATGTATTTGTCCATCCAGATATATAAATTCTCGCATTGATGTTTTCTCCGGCATACTGTCTATAATTTCTTTTTTCGACATATCTGCTACATAAAACCCATTGATTGATGCAAAATAGAGTCGATTATTTTTTCGATCATAATAATGAGCATAGGTATAGGTATCAAAAGGCTTACACCATTTCATGGATATTTCCGTCAAATCTTCTCCATCAAAGCACATAAGGCAATCCATGATGTCATCATACCATGTAATCATATGTTGTTCTGTATAGTGTTTCACCCAGCAAGTGGTATGCTTGATTGGTATTCGTTTGGTTAACTCTTTCCCATCAAACTTAGCAATAAAATAATCGTGCTCTTCTACTCCTCGCTTATATCCCATAAGGAAAAATGTATGGTCTGGAAGTGGAATAATCTTTTCTAATGTAAAAGAATCCTCTGCTAAATAGCAGCTGACCTCTTTATTGGTCTCAAGATCTATTTCGACAATCTTATCACATAAACTGTCTTCCCTATTTACAATGACATAAAGGTGCTTTCCATCCAGCGATAGGGCTGCTTCTCCTTCTCGTACTGCTTCCTGCCCTTTTCCGACACGAATTCTCCTTGATTTCTCTTGATCTTCTAATGACCAGATATAAATCAATGGATTATTACATGTCGTCACGATCACTGTCTTTTCATCCTTTGGAATATATATATCATAGCCATTCTTCATTGGGCCAAATGTTTCAATTTCATGAAAGGTTTCCTTCTCACAAATATGTAGTTTTCCTCCGGTTGCTGCTGCAATATACTGTTTGGATGCCTTTAACTGGATTGCCCTGCTAAATTTATGCAACTGTCTTAATTTCACGTAACTCTCCTCTTACTACTGTCTTGTTAATTACAAGCTAGCATAGCATGATAATTTATGATAATCAATTACAAAATAATTATTGGTCTTCAATTCTTCTACATTTTGTGCTATCTCTAGCTTTGCTATTTTGTTTACTCTATTTACAAAAAACTCTAGACACCCACTGCTATAATAAAAATAGATTAGCAGAAATATGCCTTATTCTATGGCGTAAGAAAGGTCTTGATTTTATGAGTAGTTTTAAAGATTTACGGATTGTAGACAATTTCTATCAGACATCGGCATTTTTCCCAATGCCAACCGTAATCATTGGCACATTAACCGAGACAGGTGAAACCAATCTAGGCTCCTATTCTCTTGTACAGCCCTATTACATAGCCGGAAAAGAATATTATGCAATGCTATTATGTGCAAGGAATTCGTCAAACACCTCTCAGAACTTATTACGAAACGGCAAATGTACACTAAATTTCATTACCGATGAGAGTCGATATTTTAAACAGGCTGTAAAACTTGGGTTTCCAGGTGATACGACTGAAGAAAAGATGAAAGACTGCATTTTTACATTAGAAGATGGATTAATGGCTGCAGAGCATCCTGAGGAAATATTTCCAAAAGTTGTGACCGAAAGCTACCAGAGCTTTGAATGTACCTGGATAAGGAAGTTAGACCATGCAGAAAATGATAAACCGGGCATGCTTCATGGCTATCAGCCACCATTTCATGATTTTAACGGAATTACCTCTGAATTTGGAGCCCATTTCATTCTACGAATTGATAAAATACTTATGAAGGAAAAATATTATAACGCTATAATTAACGGGGTGCGGGCAAAAGACTTTCCTCCTGTTCCAGTAGACTACGGCTACCGTGATAGCAAGAACTTCTGGTATACCAAATCGAAGAAGCCAATTGGCGAACTGCTTCCTGTGCGAGAAGGGAGTATTTCTTCAGTCCAATATGCTGCCAAGCGAATTGATCCCAATGTTAAATTTACCGATGAAGCTTGTGCCATGCTTATAAGAGTGCCAAGAATCTTTCTTCCAACCGCTTTAAAAGGGTGTATCGCATGGGCAAAGGAACATGGGGTAACATTGATCACAGAAGAACATATGAAGAGGATTAATGATAAACGTGCAAAAGAGAAAAAGAAGTAATTTTTATTACTGTATACTTCTGAAATGAAAAAATAAACAAAAAAGAAGGAACTACTTAGTTCCACATTGCTGTGAGAATTAAGTAGTCCCTTTGTAAAAACCATTTCCGGCTTATAGGAGGCTTTAATTCCTATAAGCCTTACCTGTCGATCGGCTCATCTCCGACAGAACTGTATTCGTTAGCCTCAGTTTGATTGTTTTGGTTACTTAGATTTTCCATCGCGGTTCCCTCCTCAATCGGGTATTTTTACAGTTGTAAAAATATTCTTCGGCTTATAAGCTATTACGGCCTATAAGCCTTAAATGTCGATTGGCTTATCTCCGACAGAACTGTATTCGCTAGCCTCTGAAGATTGAATGCTTTGGTTACTTTGACTTTTCATCGTTGTTCCCTCCTACATTCATAATGTTTTTACACAACTAGTATGTGTCGATTAAAAAGATCTTATTCATGCTTTAGACTCTTTTTTTGTTTTTTTTAATCTTTTTTCTTTCTTGAAATCATTCTTTCTCTTAAGTACCAATTCTGATCTCCAGTATTGTGAACGTTTTGGCATATAGCTGTTTTACCTTCGGATTTGCCCAATCCATACCACCATCAGCAAAAATCATAAATAACTCTTAATTCTTGCAAGGCAAAGCAATAAAAAAACGCCCTGAGAAATCAGGACGTTTCAGACTGTAGACAAATAACATTTTGCACTCTCTCCAGCGTACTACTTGGGGGAAAGTTTGAAAACCATCGGTTT
>JAUNRX010000102.1 GCA_030539495.1 bacterium
CCCCCTGAACCTACTTTTTCAATAATTTCGTACCGGTCGCTAATATACATACCTGGTTTTAACATTCTTTCCTACGCTCCTTTATACTTTCATCAGAATTATCGCTATATTGTCTTTTCCACCGTGGTCGTTTGCTTTCTTAATCAAAGTCTTCCCGGTTTCTTCTAGGTTACTTGACAACTCATTTACAGTTTGTAAAATTTCGTCATCACCTAACATATTTGACAGTCCATCGGAGCATAATAATACTATATCTCCCTCATTTAAGTCAACTTCAAAAAAATCGGCACAAGCGGAGTCATCAATACCACCAATCGCTCGTGTTACAACATTTTTATTTGGATGAAATCTTGCGTCTTCTGCATTAATCTTACCACTCTCAACCATTATCTCTACGAGAGAATGATCTTTTGTAATTTGTTTGATCCGTCGATTCAACACGTAAAGTCTTGAGTCGCCTATGTTGGCAATCAGCATACGTTTTCCGTATACTGTTGCCGCAACCATAGTCGTCCCCATTCCTTCAAGAGTCTCATCTTCAGATGCTTTTTGTCTCAGCATCTTATTCGCATACTTAATTGCACCGTCTAAAATGCTGATTGGAGTTACATCGTCGCTATTTTTAACATATTCAATAACCGACTGTACACAATATTTAGATGCAAAATCACCAGCGTTATGTCCACCCATACCGTCTGCTACAATAAATAGATTAGGCAATTTGCCAATTTCTTGCTCACTACTAAACACGTAGTCTTGATTCACGGTTCGTTTTAAACCAATATCCGTGACAGAAAATGATTTCATAGCCCTCTCCTTTCTTCAACACCTACTTATTATCTATATAACTTTTTCTAAGCTGCCCACATGCAGCATCAATATCCGAACCCATTTCTCTTCTAATAGTAACATTAATTCGTTTTTTTTCAAGTATATTTTTGAAATTTTGGATATAGGAATTGTCGGATTGTACATAATCGCGTTCCTTTATAGGGTTTACTGGAATTAAGTTAATATGACAATTTAGCCCCTTTACAAGTTGTACTAATTCCATCGCTTGTTCTTGTCCATCATTTACCCCTTTTACAAGGCTGTATTCAAAGGTAATACGACGGGAAGTCTTGCTATAATAGTACTTACAAGCATCCATGATCTCCGAGATGGAATACTTGTTGGCTACAGGCATTAATTCTCTTCTTTTTTCATCATTCGGTGCGTGAAGTGAAATTGCAAGTGTAATTTGTAATTCTTCATCTGCCAATTGTTTGATACGCTCACAAAGACCGCAAGTTGAAACAGTAATATTTCTTTGGCTAATATTTAGACCATGTTCATCTGTTAACATGCGAACGAATTGCACCAAATTATCGTAATTATCTAACGGTTCGCCAGTTCCCATTACTACAACATTGGAAACTCTCTCCCCAGAGATCTTTTGTATCTGATAAATCTGGTCTAACATTTCGGAAGCAGTAAGGCATCGTTCCAATCCGCCTAACGTAGAAGCACAGAAACGACATCCCATACGACAACCTACTTGAGAGGAAATACATACAGAATTCCCGTGTTTGTATTTCATAAGAACACTTTCGATTACTCGGTTATCATAAAGTTCAAATAAAAACTTACTTGTAGATCCGTCTTTTGAAACTCTCTTAGCTACTTCTTTGGTACGAATTATTTTATAATTCGCTTCTAACTTTTCTCTTAATGCTTTGCTAAGATTACTCATTTCATCAAAGCTATCTACTAATTTTACATGAAGCCATTCATAAACTTGTTTTGCGCGAAATGGCTTTTCTCCTATTTTTGTCATTTCTTCAATGATTTGATCATAGTTTAATGACTTTATATCAATTTTTTCCATTTAATTATACCTTTACTTTACGTCAAATAAAATACTTTACTGAACTTTTTTTAATCTTGAGATGAAAAATCCGTCTGTATTATGAACTCCAGGGATTAATTGAAGATATCCTGCTTTAGTTGTTTCATTTTGTAAGGATGCTGGAAGGAAAGCATCGATGCTTTCTAACTTAAATCTTAATTCATCTACAATAAAGTTCATATTATCTTCATTTTCTTCTTTATTAATCGTACATGTACTGTAGATTAATGTACCGCCCGGTTTTACATACGTAGTGACTACTTTTAAAATCTCTTGTTGAAGTTTGCTAAGTTCGCTTAGCTGTTCTTCTGTAATCTTATATTTAATATCTGGCTTCTTGCCGATTACACCAAGACCGGAACAAGGTAAATCACAGATTACAACATCTGCTTTTCCTACACTGTCTTGATCCAATACAAGAGCATCTCTTGCTTCTACCGATATATTCTTAATTCCAAGACGTAATACATTTTCTTCAATAAACGCTGTCTTTTCATAAGTTAAGTCTCTGGAATATACCATTCCGGTGCCTTTTAACTTTTCTGCCATATGAAGTGTCTTACCACCTGGTGCGGCACAGACATCGATTACGATATTATTTTCTTTTACGTCAGCAATTTCACCAACAAGCATAGAACTTTCATCCTGTACTTGGAATAAGCCTTCTCTAAACTCTTCTAAATTACTAAGGTAATTGTAGTTTGAGATATAGAATGCATATGGCATATAGGAAGCAGGTTTAACCGTTACTCCTGCTTTCTCTAAGGATGCCTTTAACTCTTCTGGAGTCGTCTTTAATAAGTTGGTACGGATTGTAGTCGCTTTGGATTGATTATATTTTGCTAGAATTCCTTCTACTGTCTTATAATCATATTCTTTCATCCATTTTAAAACGATCCATTCTGGCATAGAGTATTTAATGCTTAAATACTTAATTGGCTCTCCCACCTGATCTGGATACGTGATTTCTTCTTGGTTACGGCTGATGTTACGAAGAACGCCGTTGATAAATCCACGTAATGTTCCAAATCCTTTCTTTACGCCAAGCTTAACTGCCTCGTTACATGCTGCACTGTCTGGCACTGCATCCATATAACGGATTTGATAAACTGCCATACGTAAAATATTACGGATGACTGGCTTTTGTTTCTTTACTTTTACTTTGGAAAACTGATTAATGATGTAATCAAGTTCAATTGCACGTTCAATCGTTCCTTCACATAGTCTGGAAAGGAATGCACGTTCCTGCTTATCCAGATATTGATACTTAGTAAGTGCCTGTCCTAGCACTTTATGGCTGTATCCGCCTTTTTCTAATACTTCTATAATTACTTCTAGTGCAACTTCACGAACTTGGCTCGTGTTCTTTTTGCTAGTCGTCACGTCTTCTTCCTCCAATGATGATTAATATACGTAATAATTGAAGAATACTTGAAACTGCTCCTGCAACATAAGTAAGTGCTGCTGCAGACAATACTTTTCTAGCACCATAGTTTTCGTCGTTACGTAAAATTCCTGATTCTTTTAAGATCTTTAATGCTCTGTTTGATGCATTGAACTCTACCGGAAGTGTTATTAATTGGAATAACACGCCAAGAGAAAAGGCAATTACTCCGATTAGAAGCAAGATATTCCCGCTGGATGAGGTAATGAATAAGCCGGCAAGAATAAATAGCCAGGCAATATTCGTACCAAAGTTAACAACAGGAACGATTGCGCTTCTGATTGAAAGTGGGGCATAATGTGTTGCATGTTGAATTGCATGGCCACATTCATGAGCTGCTACCCCGATGGCAGCAACAGACGCACTTCCAAATACACTGTCGCTTAGGTTTAATGTTTTATTTCTTGGATCATAATGATCCGTTAAGTTTCCGGCAACATGCTGAATTCGAACATCATAGATACCTGCTCTATGAAGAATGGCTTCTGCTGCCGTTGCTCCTGTATAACCTGACATACTTCTTACCCTGCTAAACTTTGCATACGTAGTCTTTACTCTTACTGATGCGATCAGACAGATCACTGCACCAATCAAGACTAGGATATACGTTGGGTCAAAATACATACGATATGGTGAATAATATCCAAACATCAAACTACTCCTTTCGTATAGCAGAGTGTCTTTGACACTCTTACTTATCCTAACATAGTTCCTGCTTTTACTTCATAGCCGCGTAAGAAAGCATCTACTGTCATTCGTTTCTTTCCTTCTAATTGAATTTCTTGAAGGGAAAGAATTCCGTTTCCTGTCTGAACAAGAAGTTCATTTTTCTTAACTTCTACGATTTCTCCGACTTTTCCTTTTGCTTCGCCTTCTACTAAGTCAGCAGACCATATTTTTAGTGTTTTCCCATCTAAATGTGTATATGCACTTGGCCAAGGATTTAATCCACGGATTAAACGTTCAATATATGCTGCATCTTTGTTAAAATCAATTATGCCAGAGGATTTCGTAAACATCTTCGCATATTCCGTTTCGGACTCCCCTTGTTTTTCTCTTATGAGCGTACCTTTTTCTGCTGCCTCTAATGTTTCAACTAAAAGATCCGCTCCCATTGTTGCTAAACGATCAAACAGACTTCCGCCTGTATCTTGTTTTGTGATTTTAGTCGTTGCCTTTAATAACATGTCACCGGTATCACATCCGATATCCATCATCATTGTTGTAACACCTGTCTCTTCTTCACCGTCGATTAACGCCCATTGAATTGGAGCTGCTCCACGGTATTTTGGTAATAAAGAACCATGTACATTAATACAACCGTATTTAGGAATATCTAGCACGGACTGAGGAAGCATTTGACCAAATGCAATTACAACGATTACATCTGGAGCCATTTCTCTTAATTGATTAATGAACTCTTCATCTGCTTTTATTCTTAGCGGCTGATATACCGGAATATTATGCTCTACTGCAAGTTCTTTTACCGGTGTAAACTGCATTGTCTTACTACGGCCCTTTGCTTTATCCGGCTGAGTCACTACTGCAATCACTTCATGACCATGTTTAATAATATTATCTAATGTTGGTACCGCGAAATCCGGTGTTCCCATAAATACTACTCTCATCAATTTCCTCTTTTCTCTCATTACTATTCTAATAACCAAATAGGGAGTGCCTACTAGACACCCCTACCTAATGTTCACTATTTGACGTGACTTATTAATCCTCTAATTGGTCAACGTCCATTAATTGACCTTCTAAATGTTCTACATATAAATGTCCATCTAAGTGATCGATTTCATGGCAGAATGCTCTTGCTAATAATTCTGTACCTTCAATCTCAAATTCATTCATATCCATATCGAAAGCTCTAACTTTTACATGGTTAGGACGTTTTACAATGCCAACTTTTCCAGGTACGCTAAGGCAACCTTCAGAACCTTCTTGTTCTCCATCTTGCTCAATAATTTCAGGATTGATTAAGATGATTGGATCATCTCCTTCTGGTGATACATCGATAACTACGATTCTCTTTAAGATACCGATCTGTGGTGCTGCAAGACCAACGCCTTGTGCTTCATACATTGTATCAAGCATATCCTCAATTAAGATTTCAATATGTTGATCTACATCTTCTACTTCTCTTGCTCTTTTATTTAAAACACTATCACCAATAGTTCTTATGTTACGTAATGCCATAAATATATCCTCACTTTCAACGCTTTAATGCTCATTTGGGAACCCATTATTTTTTCCCATATAGTTTTTATTATACCCCAACTGGCCTCATTATACAATAATACTTTTTAAGCAGTACGACTAACTGGTTCTATTCCAAGTACCCTCCCCCAGTAAGTTGACTACATCTATATCCACTATGGTAATCGTTTCGTTAATATCAATGCAGTATAATCCCTTTTTGTTTGTCTTCTCATCCATTGCAACTACTATGATACGTCCATCCGATAATATTTTATATCCATCTACCATTGTCATCAGTACCTTCTTTGGGTCACCATCTGCTTCTACACTTAATTCGTAGGTCCCATTAAATTGTACCGAATATGTCTTTTCATTCTTTTTCTGCACCGAATCCTGCAAAAGCATTGCTTGATTCTTCAATGGATCATTAAATAGATCAAAATAGGTAGTTCCAGACTGTTTTTCTCCCAGTTTAACTTTTGATAGTTTTTCATCCTTAAGCTGGTATACGTTCTCTTCATATAAGATTAGCACATTATGCGGCCACGGAATCGCATTGGTCTCTTCATTATAATCATACAGACTTTCTTCATACCAGCTCTTTCCGTCCAACGTTTTATCTGGCTCAAAAAAACAGTTCAGCAATTTAGTCATTATATCTGTATTTCCATCTTTTGATATTGCATAGTCACATGAAAATTCTACTGTCTTATATAGATAAGGCGCTTCTTCTTTTGACACTTCTACCATTCCATTTACATTTCCCTTATACACTTTATCTTTTCCTTCAGAATAAGAATGAAGGATTCCCTCATAGACATATATCCTTTCATCAAGCAGTGCTTGTCGAAGTTCATTTCGCTTCTTTCGCAGTTTCGCTTCCTCCTTTGTCTCTTTCTGTCTTAACACCGGAGTTTCCTCTACCTGGTCATCTGCTGCCTGATAAGGATCCTTTACAAATTCATAGTATGTCTTATGTTTTAATTCATACTGAATATAGTAAAGAATTTCTTTCTTGTCTATGGTTGCTAGTGTAAATGCATTGACATTTGTTTTAAATGTAACCACTTCCTCATTTTCTGCCTTACACTCATATAACCGATTATCTTGCAAATAATAAACATATTTAAACGAATCCGACACCTTATACTGTGCCCCCAAATCTTTTACAACACATTTCGATTCGAATGTATCCACTATTACATGATACAAGGAATTAATAGTTGTATCAGAATTCTGCCATGTCTCATCCAATCTCTGCTTATAGCTTCCATCCTTATTTACTCCATCCTCATTCTCTTTCTTACAGATTACAACCAGACGATTGTACTCTTTTACATATTGCAATTGGCTGATATAAGGGAGTAACAACTGCTCTGTTGTGCCATTGTTATATTTATATAGATATGCATCATCATAAGTAACATAATACAACACTTCGTTGGTATCCCTTGTACACAGCCTAACATGCTCTGCAATCTTCTTCGGTGGCTCTTTCCAGTTCTCTGTATTTTGTTCATAAATGCTGTATGACATAAGTGGTTCGTCTTTAATATTCTCTGCAAAATAAAGTGTCTGCTCCTTTTCATTATTAAATAGTACTTTTACTTCTGCATCCATTATAATCTCTTGTTCACATCCACCGGATAGTTCGTCCGTCACCACCTTCTCTTCTTTGCGGTCAAGGTCTTTTGCAATCAGACTATCGTTTTTTATGTATAATAAGGTATCTCCTGTGATCTCCCATCGATTTTTATATTTTAGATAACTGCTTCCGCTTACCATCAACACTAATAGCAGCAGACTGATCGTACAAAGGATAAATTGGACTCGTCTGCTCTTTTTCTTTTGCTTCTCCTCTTGCATCTGTTGAATCATATTCATATAGCGCATTACAGCATTTTTATCCGTTTTAATTTTTTCTTTGCAATATGGACATTCTTTCGCATATTTAGATATCTTTCTTCTACATTGCCTACAACGCATTCGTTACTCCTCCATCATCGTAACTGTCCCTTCTTTTAGCGACCAAATATTTTGTGCAAATACTCCATCTACCTTCTCTTCAATTACTTCTTTCTTTCCCTCTGCATCCAACTGATACAAGTTCCATTTCTGTTCATTTTCTTCCACCACTGCAATTACCGTATCATACTTTGTCGTATAATACTCAATTAAGCCAGACAGTAATCGGGTCTTTTCGTTCTGCCCTTCAGTCTTATATAAACTTGCAATCTCATCGTTCTCTATCACAGCTTCATATCCAATTCCCTGACACTCCTGATAAGATGCCGATACTGCATACTCCGTTGTTTCTTGTGACTGAACCTTTTCAATTTTCTCATTCTCCACAACATAATCATCGGTTGCTTTTCCTTTGACACATTCATATTGTGTCGGTTCCTGCCCTAACTCCGTATACTCAACAAGCTGTGCATAGGAAAAATGATTGCTATTCTCTCCCTCATATTCCTCTTCACTTAATGACGCAAGACTTCGCTGTGTTTCTGAATATACATCCTCATTGATGATATATCCGGTCCAATCAATCTTTCCGGTCTTATACACAACAGGCTTACCTACTGCAGATTGATTATTCTTCTCAAATCCACCAATTCCATCCGCAATCTTTATACTCTGTCCCTCCTCGTAAGAATACAGCGTTCCAGAATATTCTGCAATTATCTGGCTTTTTAACTCTTTTCTAAATTCCTCTCTCGCCTTACGCATCCTCTTCTCCTCAGGCGTTTCCTTCGCTTCAAGTTCACTCTTCTGTTTTACCTGCTCGTCTCTCGCACAATAAGGATCCTTATAACAGGAATACAACGCCTTTTTCTTAAGGGTATAAGAGATATAATACAATCGATCTTTTCCATGATCATTTACAATTCGAAAATCATAGACATTATTCATCAAAAGCACACTCGTCTTCTGCGACAAATCATAGTCTAGTATTTGATTATCACACAGCATATATAAATGTTTATAATCTGACGTAAACGAATACTCTTCCTCCGGTATTACGCCCAGATCCTCAATCTCCAGTGTTTCTGGATTCACTAAATAAAACTTGTCTTTTCCTACTACTTTTTCTTCGATTGAAAAACCTTCTTGTATTCCATCCAATAAATCACCTTCGGTATTGTTCTGGGTAATCAGCAGACGGTCCAGAGAAGGAACATATACAATGGAATGCATATTCTTTATTTCTATCTGCTCTATCTTACGGCCATTATATTTATATAACGTATCCTGTGCCACTTTCATATAAAACAAATTTCCATCTTTACTCCATGTATGGGCTACAATATTCTGTTCAATACACTTGTACTTCTTCGACCAGTCATTGGTATCCTGTTTGTAAATTGAGTAAATCGTTCGATTTAACTTATTCTCAATATCATTGACATAATATAATTCCTTAGACATATCTTTATAGAACACAAATTCTTTTTGAAGATTTGTAATGGTTCGATAAGATTGATGATCAAAGGTAAGCTCTGCAACCTCCTTTGTTTCCATTGTCTCTAAATTCTTTGCCATTAATTTATGTTCTTTTTCATAAAATACCGTCTGCTCTGTAACTTTCCACTGGTAACGATAATAACGAAAAATGCCAGCTATTAAAAAGAAAAGGAAAATACCAGAAATTATAATAATCCATGCCGGCTTACTAATTCTGATTTTTTCCTTTTCTTTTGTACCGCTTACACTCCCATTTAGCTCTTTTTCCACTCGAGCTATATAGGAGTCCACGGCTATATCATTTTGTTTTACCAATGCATTACAGTATGGGCAGACATTCGCATATTCAGAAATCTTCTTTTTACACTTTCTACATCTCACACTTAGCTACCCACCTTCATAAAGATTACTGCTCTAGTAATTTGTTTCATCCTCTGATACCCATAATAAATCCGGTTCAGACAAAATACGTTCTGCTTCATCTGTAATTTCTGATTGATGGCCATCTTGATAAACCACAAAACACATCTTTTTCCTATCTTCCGGATAACCGTTTAGCACAATCAAGGTTCCATCCTCTAATATTTGATAAGCAGCAACATCACTCATTACTTCTTTTGTCTTTCCCTGCTTGTCTTTTCTAAATAAGGTATTGGAATCCCCCTTTTCTACATAATAGGTGAACTCCCCATAATTTCTTACTGAGTCGGAATACACGGCATTTGTAGCCTCATCCACTTTAACAAGCTCTTTACCTTGGATCGCATATGGGATTTCCTGATAACTTATAATTGTCTCACATTGATCAGCCGTTTTGCTTTCAAAATCATAAAGATAAGAACATAATATTTTTTCTTCCTCATCTCCCGAGCCTTCGGAATAATCAAATGACTCAATTCTCTTCTGATTTACATCATATACATCTTGCTGAATTACGAAGTCCTTCCATTCAAACATATTATTCTTAAATACGGAAGGAGTTGTCCTATTTGTTTCATAACTCTCATAGCTAAATATGGAGACATCTGAGCTAATTAATACCTTTTCCCCTGATCTATAACTATAAAGACTTCCTGTATACAGGCAAACAGGCATATTCTTTAACATCTTACGATAGTCGTCTCGATTGCTACGCATTATTCGTTCATTTTCAGTTTCAGACTTACTTAGTCCTTTGTTCTTTGCAAAAGCTGCATCCTGTACTGCATAAGGATCTTTATAAAAGTCGTACGCTATTTTTTTCTCTAACTTATATTGAATGTAATAAATTATCTCGCCGCTTTCATCATAGGTCAATCTAAAATCTTCTACGGCTTGTTGCAGTGTCTTCTCTGTCTTTTCTTTTAAATCTCTTTCATATAAAACATTATTCTCTAACACATAGAGACGTGTATAGTCTGATGATACCTGGGTTTGCCATGTCGATAATTGTACTTGGTCCTCAAATTGTAAGGTATCCGGATTTATTACTCCTATTATTTTAATAGTAGCTGAGTCTTCCACTGTTGACAACATCTGTTCTTCCATACCATTTACAATTTCTACATATAAGCTTTTTAGCTCTTTTGCATATTTCAGACAAAAAACTCTTCCCACTTCCGCACTAGTTACCTTATCTCCATCATACTTATATAATTTTGTATCATTGCACATTGTATAATACAGATTTCCTTCATTATCCCAAGTATGCATACTTACTTTTTCAGCAATCTTTTTTGACTTCTTTGACCATCGATCCGTATTCTTAATATAAATTGAATACGAAACGCCTTCTTCCGTATAACTTACATCGTTCACATAAAATAATCGTTTTTGATCTGCTACATTGTGTACCAGTTCACTTTCCAATGCTGATTGATAATAATAATCAGAAAGTTCATACTCATACTTTCCTACAATATGCTCTTCGTTCGTCTTCAAATTCTTTCCAATTACTTCATTACCTTTTTGATAAAAAATCGTATCTTGCGTTATCACTACCCGATCTTGAATTCTATGTACTATCACTCCGCTTATAACAGCAATTCCGACTAGTGCCGCTGTAGCAATCTTTATCTTCTTATTCATCGCAATTGATATTCGTTTCTTCTTTGCGCCTGTCTCTATGGATTTTGACTGAACATTGTTTAAATATGCTTCTACAGCATTGGAATCAACATTTACCGGCTGCTTACAATACGGACATTCCCTTGCAAACTCAGATATCTTCTTTTTACAGTGTTTACATTTCATCTTCTTCCTCCTGAGTGTTCTCAATACTCAAATTATATCATGTAGCAAGGGGTTCAACAACATGTCCGCTTAAGTTTATTCCATTTATTTTGACTTTTGGTTCGCTGCCTTTGGTGTCGTGGCTGCTTTCGGCGTTGTGGATGCCTTTGGTGTTGCTGTCGCTTTTGGTGCAGGTGTTGCTTTTATAAATGCTTTGGCCTGATCATCTGTAAACTTTTCTCCTGCCATTATCTTTTCCATTAATTCTTTTGCATTCTTTACTTGATTTTCATCTGGAAGCATAACGTATTTTCTAGAGTGAGGTATACTAAATGATGTCCTATAGGCATCTGTACCAGTTAGCCCTACTGAAATAATATCCCATTTTGCATTGTCGTTTAACTGCATCTGTACGAAGGATGCAATGTCATCATATGGCATATTGGTAACTATGCTGCCTTCAATACTTTTTAAAACATCGGTAAACTTGGTAAGAATAGCGCTAGAACATGCTTTATCAACAATACCTTTTACAACATATTGCTGATCTTTGTTTCTTTGTAAATCCTGATCTTTAAATGCATGACGTTCTCTTGCAAATGCCAATGCTTCTTTTCCATTCATCTTATTATCACCTTTTACAAAGGCTGGACCCTGCTCAGATGTAAAATCATAATCCGAATGTACCGTAATACCGCCTAATGCATTAACAATCTCCTTAAATCCGGTGAAGTTTACTTTTACATAATAATTAACCTTAATCTTATATAAATTCTCAATTGTTCCAGTAGAGCACTCAATCCCTGAATTTCCTGCATGGGTAAGCTTATCTCTTACTCCGCCTGAGACCGTTGTTGGCACATAGTAATCTCTTGGCGTACTCGTTAATAAGATTTGTTTCGTCTTTGGATTTACCGTTACAATCATATTTACATCACAATGACTCTTTGTCTTAATGGAACCAAAGGTATCATTTCCCGAGAGGAATACATTAAATGACTTATCTGTAACGTCTGAAATAGCATTTTGGTTTTTCAGTGTGGTACTATGTTCATAGGTTGTTAGTACTCGTGTGTCTTTTTCAAAATTATTATATGTACTGTCTTCTTCAATTACACTTGTATAAGCTTCATTCATAATGATGGCATCAGCCTTTTTCTCATATAATGCTTTGGCTACAGATACTGCATCTGAATACTCAGCTGTCTTAATCTCTTTATTAACATGTTCTTTCACTGTCTTAACAGCTTCCTCGATCTTATCTGTCGAATCAATGGTTAATAAGCCAAATACACCATCTGCCAGATCATTAATCGTAGACGCTTTGGAGTCTTTCAATACATAAATAGAAACTCGGTCAATCTGAACTGTATTTCCGGTTACTTTTCCCATAGCTCCACGTGCTTCGGCACAATAGAAGGATACAAGGACATTCCCCAAGATCATAATCACTGACAATCCCTTTGCGATCATGGATAGCTTTTCCTTTTTTCCTCCATGCAGATATCCTATGATTCCAAGTAATACAGCTTCTGTACAAATTACGATTGCTACCTTTCCATAAGAAAGAATATGTAGATTTGCCATAATGCAGATTGCTACGACTGATGCAGCCAGCTGAAGCAACAATAAGGCCAGACCTACCTTACGCTTTTTTAATGTGTCTATAAACCTCTCATCCATAATTCTGTATATTCTCCTTCTCCATATTTTTTATAGTTGCCTTTGTTATTTCTCATATTACTCGCATTTTTTCACTTTTACAAGTTGAATAAGAATTACCTAATAAAATATTAAGATATTTCATTTTGGGTAGACAGGAGTTATGTCTTTTCGACATTTCATTCA
>JAUNRX010000103.1 GCA_030539495.1 bacterium
GGGAATTCACTTCCCGAAAAAGGGAAAGAGACAGCATCACGCAAAGCGTGATACTGCCTCTTTCATTACCTTCAGCACCGGATGAAATCCCATTTCATCCGAAGGCACCGTCCTCGGTGCCGCGCCCTTAGAATAGCCCAGTAATAACTCCGTTATCATCCACATCAATGTTTTCAGCTGCCGGATGTTTTGGAAGACCTGGCATAGTCATAACCGTACCAGTGATTGCAACTACAAATCCTGCACCTGCATTTACATAGACTTCACGGATATTAATTGTAAAGTTTGTAGGACGACCAAGTTTCTTTGCATCATCTGATAAAGAATACTGATTTTTCGCCATACATACTGGAGCTTCTTTAAAGCCGATTTCTTCAATACGAGCAATGGATTTTAATGCTGCTGCATCATAAGTAACACCATCTGCACCGTAAATTTCTGTTGCAATCTTTTCAATTTTTTCTTTAATGGATAAAGAAGTATCGTAAAGTGGCTTAAATTCGCTTTCCTTTGTTTCTAACGTATGAAGTACTTTGTTTGCAAGCTCAACGCCGCCTTTACCGCCATGTTCCCATACTTCAGATAAAGCAAAGTCACATCCGCGTTCTTCACAGAACTGTTTTACAAAAGCAAGTTCTTCTTCGGTATCTGTCATAAACTTATTTAAAGTAACAACAACTGGTACACCGAATTTCTGAAGGTTCTCAATGTGCTTTTCAAGGTTTACAATACCTTTCTTAAGTGCATCAAGGTTAGCTTCAGAAAGATTTGCCTTTTCTACACCACCATTGTATTTAAGCGCACGTACTGTCGCAACTAATACAACTGCGTCTGGTTGTAAATCTGCCATACGGCATTTAATATCAAAGAACTTTTCAGCACCAAGATCTGCACCGAATCCAGCTTCCGTAACAACATAATCTGCTATTTTAAGAGCCATTTTAGTTGCACGAACACTGTTACATCCATGAGCGATATTGGCAAATGGTCCACCATGAACGATTGCTGGTGTATGTTCTAATGTTTGAATTAAGTTTGGTTTGATTGCATCTTTTAATAACGCTGCCATAGAACCTACTGCATTTAATTCTTTTGCAGTAACAGGTTCGCCTGCGTATGTGTAAGCAACGATAATCTTGCCAAGACGTTCTTTTAAATCTTTCATATCGTCTGCAAGACAAAGAATTGCCATGATTTCAGATGCAACTGTTATAATAAAATGATCCTCACGAACTACGCCGTCAACTTTTCTTCCAAGTCCGACAACGATATTACGAAGGACACGGTCGTTCATATCCATACAACGTTTCCAAATGATTTGATTTGGATCGATGTTTAAAGCATTTCCTTGTTGTAAATGGTTATCAAGCATTGCAGCTAATAAGTTGTTTGCTGAAGTAATTGCATGGAAATCTCCTGTAAAATGAAGGTTTAAATCTTCCATTGGTACTACCTGTGCATATCCACCGCCTGCTGCTCCACCTTTAATACCAAAACAAGGTCCTAAGGAAGGCTCACGTAATGCAATTACTGCTTTTTTATCTAATAAAGTAAGCGCTTGGCCAAGACCAACGCTAGTTGTCGTTTTTCCCTCGCCTGCTGGAGTTGGATTAATCGCCGTTACGAGGATTAACTTACCATCTTTGTTATCCTTTACTTTGTCATAAAGTTCATCGGATAATTTTGCTTTATATTTCCCGTAAAACTCTAAATCATCTTCTTGGATATCAAGATGTCTGGCAACCTCTTTAATATGACTAAGCTTTGCTTCTTGAGCTATTTGAATGTCGGTTTTCATAAAAATTACTGCCTCCCTGTTACTATTTTAGTTTTCATGCTTATTATAATCAGAAAATGACGATAAAACAACTATAGGTATTATTTTCATCGTTAGTACCAAAATCATGTATAATCTTGACTTATTTATTGGTCAATACTTATTAACTTAACTAATACTTATAGTTTTTGTATGATATGATCTAAATAAAGTGGAACAATATCAAGATCAGAGCACTGATAAAGCATGCGGGCTCCTACTACATCTTCGATTTCATTAAAGATTAGTTCCCCATTTTCTCCAATGATAAAATCAATGCCTGCATAATCTAGAGATAATAACTTCGTAATCTTTTTCACAATTGCTTCCTCCTGCTCGGAAAGCGTATACAGCATTACCGATCCACCTAAGGAAAAGTTAGCGCGGAAGTCTCCATTTGCACTCCGCAGAACCGCCGCAACAATTTCGCCGCCAACGATGTATACACGAAGATCTTGGCCACGCCCTTTAATTAATGGCTGCACTACTGCATCCTCACCATTAATTGTCGCAAGACACTCTTCCATCTGTTCTTTATCCGTTGGATTCACAAGACATACTTGGCTTCCACCATGCCCATTTACCGCCTTAACGACCATATCTTCTTTCGAATGCTGCACGACATCTTGTATTCTATCATTTCTTACAAATAAGGACGGTACCATAGGAATTCCAAGTCCTGCAACATACTGATACGTAAGTGCTTTATCATTGCATATCTCACACACCTTAGAAGAATTGACCACTGGAATGCCCATTGCCTCAAACTGTCTTGAAAGTAAGTATTCTCTGCAGCGATACAGCACTACACCCGGGCGCTGAAATGGCTTTCCATCATACTCAATAAAGTAACCCGTTTCATGTATACCAAAACTAAATTTCTCAAACAGGCAAAGTTCTAATGTAAGCCCTTTCTCTCGCCCCTTCTCAATTAGGTAATCGATAAAAGACTGATTATGCAGTGCATCCTTTTCCTCGTATACAATTATTCCGTTCATTGCTTCACCTACTTCTCTTTTTGTAATGTATCCACGATATGTCTTATGATCAAGGTGGCCGCATTCACCTTCGTGCAGTCATAAATATTCTTAAAATGCGCATTGGAATTTACTTCGCAGACAAAGGTCTGATGATCCTCGCCAAATAATAAATCGACGCCTGCAAAATCAAGTCCAATTGCCTTGCAGCAGCGGATTGCAATCTCTTCCTGCTCTTTCGTTGGCACAAACGGCTTCATCTTTCCACCAATACTAAGATTTGCTCGGAAATCATCACTATCCGAATAGCGGTACATGCTTGCCACAACCTGATCACCAATTACCTGTAACCTAACATCTCTGCCAGCACTCTCCTTAATCAGTTGTTGGAAAATAAGAGGCTTTGGTGACGTCTCCATTAACTTCTGTTCAAGCTCCTCCTTAGTATTTACCAAGTATACTTGCATTCCAAAGGAACCAAAGCATTCCTTCACCACAAGAGGCAAGCCTAGTGCCTTCACAACACAATCTGTAAAATTGGTATTCGTATAATCCACATGCTCAAATGTCTTAGGTCCAATAATTGTCTTTGGCATATGGACGTTAGCCTTCTTAAGTTCCAAATACGTAAGACTCTTATCGTCACAGACCTCAATTGCTCTTGCTGAATTAAACAGACGATAGCCAATCTCCTCCATTAAGCAGGCAAGCCTAACATCCTTATCCCAAAACAGTACAAAATCAATATTATTTACCTCTCGATAAAGAGCATCCTCATCTACAATCAGTTCTGCATTTGTCTTTAAGATTAAATCCACATCAAATCCTGCTGCCGCCTCTAAAAAATACTCATATAACTCATTATACTTATTTGCATTCAAAAAATGATTCACAACTAAGTAACCAGTTAACTTCTTCTTGTTCATATCTGCTCATCCTTCTTTTCTATATCTATTTTTTCTCTAAATCTAATGCTCGGTAAATGAGAATGGGGCAGTTCCCAATAACGGAACTCCCCCATTTCCTAATCAATTAAATTCTCTTAGATTTTCATATACTCTATTTGTAGCCTACACATATTCTTCTACATAAAGTTCAAATTCTTCCATCGACATTAGAACTGTTCTTGGTTTGGTACCTACATCCGGTCCAACCACACCTGCTTCATATAGCTGGTCCATAATTCTAGCTGCCCTGTTATATCCAATTTTAAACATACGTTGAAGCATACCGATGCTAGCCTTATCCTTTTCAATGATAAATTTACCACAGTCAGCAAAATAATCATCATAAGCGCTTTCTTTTGCTTTAGAAACATCACTACTTGTAGCAGCTGTAATCTTACTTTCTAACTCACTGCTGCCAGTCACACCTTCACCTTCATATTCTTCCTTTAAGAAGTCTACTACACTACTGACCTCTTTATCCGAAACAAATGCACCCTGAATACGAACTGGTTTTGGATATCCGGAAGGGAAGAATAACATATCACCCTTACCAAGTAATTTTTCAGCTCCTGCTCCATCCAGAATAGTTCTGGAATCGATTGCAGAAGAAACGGAAAAGGCAATACGGGAAGGAACGTTCGCCTTGATTAATCCAGTGATTACATTAACACTAGGACGTTGCGTAGCAATGATTAAATGAAGTCCGGCTGCACGGGCCATTTGCGCTAAACGACAGATGGCATCTTCTACTTCTCCAGGTGCAACCATCATTAAATCGGCTAACTCATCTACAATAATGACAATCTGAGGCATTTTCTGATATTGTTCATCTTGATTATCCTCAATTGTCTCAATTTTCTTATTATATCCTTTGATATCTCGAACACCAAGTGCCGCAAACTTTTTATAACGGTCCGTCATTTCAGCAACCGCCCAATTTAATGCTGCACTTGCCTTTTTCGGATCTGTTACAACAGGAATTAATAAATGAGGGATACCATTGTAAACACTTAATTCTACAACTTTTGGATCCACCATGATTAACTTAACATCATCCGGAGATGCCTTGTATAAAATACTCATAATCAACGTATTGATACAAACAGATTTACCTGATCCCGTTGCACCCGCAATAAGCAAGTGAGGCATCTTTGCGATATCTGTAACTACAGTCTGCCCACCAATATCTTTTCCTACTGCAAATGCAATATCTGAATCATGAGACTGGAATTCCGTACTTTCAATTAGTTCACGGAATGTAACCATGCTGTTAACCTTATTTGGTACTTCGATACCGACTGCTGCCTTTCCTGGGATCGGCGCTTCAATACGAATATCTGCTGCTGCAAGATTTAACTTAATATCATCTGCCAAGTTAGTAATACGGCTAACTTTAACCCCTTGTTCCGGCTGCAGTTCATATCTTGTAACAGCTGGCCCACAGCTTACGTTGGTAACCGAAACCTTTACACCAAAACTATCTAACGTACTTTGAAGCTTATATGCTGTTTCCTGAAGTTCGTGATCGGAAGTTCCTTTCACGCCGCCCTTCGGTCTGGATAGCAAATTGACCGGAGGAAATACATGTTCCTTCTTAATCGGTTTTGCTTCAATCTTAAGTTCTTCTACAACTGTCTCACTGCTTGGCGTCTTTGCATGTACCTGCTTATGGTTATTGGAGTGGTGAGGCTTCTTGTGATCGTATTTTCCAACACGAATTAATTCTTCCTCTTCTTTCTCTTCATTAGCAGATGGCATGACAAATCCCTGCCTATGAGGGACTACATCTGTAGAGTCATCCATAAACACTGCCGGAATCACTTCACTGCTTGACTTGATAAATGGTTCTTCCTCTAGTTCCTGAGTAAAGGAGTCATCATATGCTTGTTTCATTTCTGACTCAAAGTCCCTTACTGGTTCCATAATCGGTTCCTCATTGATATTCGGATTGTTAAGCAGAATATCATTTAACTCATCAGAAATGTTCTCTGATGCTTCTTCTTCATTCTCTGCTTCAAGCTCGTGAATTGCTTGTCCATCAAACTTATGACGTAATTCCTTCTCATAAATTGGTTCTTCCTCTGCAAATGGCACTTCATCACTTGCTGTCTTCGGATCTGCCCTATGAATTGTAATATTCGGTAATACTTCTTTTTTCTCTTTTTCTTCTATTGGATCAATTGCTTGATCTTTTACTTCTGATTGAAGTTCAAATAAAGAGGCTTCTTTTCTCTTATTTTTTCCTTTTGGCTTAGCATCTGATACTGGCAAAGGTGTTTCTACCGGGGTAGCGTCCTTCTTTTCCTCACGTTCAAATGTAAATACTTTCGCCTTACGTCGCTCCTCCTTCGGAGATACCTTTGGCGACTGATGATATTTGTCATAATCATAATCGTTATACTCATCATCATATTCATATTCCATCTTCCTACGTTCACGTATCTCACTTAAATGCTCCACGCTTTTCTTTCCAAGTGTAGAAAAGATAAAGATTTCTGTAACAAACATAAATAAGATTGCTAACAATGCTAGCAATACTACATATGCTCCTATTTTCCCTACTAATGTTACAAGTGTAGAACTTATTATACTGCCGATCAGCCCTCCGCCAATTCGGTCTCTTGCACAAATCTGATATGCCTTTCCTAATTCCGACATATGTATGTTCGGATAGGCAATTAATTGCAATAATGCTGTCAGAATAACGGCAAAGCCGATACTGCTAACCATCTTTCTTTTCGCTATCTTATTCCCCCGATTGGAAATGCCGAAAGCGACACCAAGAAACAACGCAAATGGGAATATCCTTGCAAAGAATCCCATTAAACCAAAGACTATATTATTTAAATAATCACTAAGTCTCCCACCTAAATGTAAATAACTAAGTATTAATAATATTGATACTACTGCCGTTACGATCAAGATGATCTCATCCCTATATGGATTATGTTTCTTCCTCCTGCTAGCAGGTCTCGAAGTTTGTCTTGCTTGTGAAGTTGTTCTGGTTTTTGTCGATGTACTTTTTTTCGCAGAACTCTTAGTATTTCGACCTTGGCTCGTTTTCTTCCTAGTACTCGTTTTTTGAGCCATCATAACCCTCCCTTAAAAGCTTTATATAAACACAACAAATAAAATGTGTATCCATAACGCAAGAAATAGGTTTAAAGAAATTTCTTCCTTAAACCTATTCCCATTATACCTTTATTTTACTTGGGATGCAACCGTTAGTCCATATGATAAATGGAACCTAATTGGTATCTTTCATCTAAATAATCGGACATGCAGCTGCTAGAAAAACTACGAATGTAATAGTCGCCATCTACATTTTCCGCATAAATGATTCCATTTTCTGTAGTGATTTCTTTTAGTTCGACTTCCTTCTCTTCCTCCGGCTCATTCATATCGTGATAGACCCGTTCTAGAGGCCTTGCCGTATATAGCATTCAAACACATCCTATCCTTCTATTTGTGGCTCAGTATTACCTTGCTCATTCTCCTGTTCATTCTGACAGTTCTGCTGGTCATTTTGTTGAGCTTGATTATTCTGTTGTTTATTTTCATCAATCATAGAATTTAGTTTCTTAAGCGCTTTATCAATACCTCCAACCTCATCAATAATACCTTTCTCTACGGTTTCTTTTCCAATTAAGATAGAGCCTACATCTTTTACTAGTTGGGTAGTATTTAACATCAATTTTCTAAAATCCTCATAGCTGATATTGGAATGAGTGGATACAAAGGAGATGATACGGTCTTGAATTTGTTCAAAATACTCGAACATCTGTGATACACCTATTACCATTCCATTCATTCGTACCGGATGGATAATCATCGTTGCGGTTGGCACAATAAAACTGTAATCCGAAGATACCGCAAGAGGTACGCCAATAGAATGGCTTCCTCCTAATACTAAGGTTACCGTAGGCTTGCTTAAAGAAGCAATCATTTCAGCGATTGCAAGTCCAGCCTCTACGTCACCACCAACCGTATTTATTAAGATCAAGACACCTTCAATCTCCTTGCTATCCTCAATCGATGCAAGCTGTGGCAGTAAATGTTCATATTTTGTCGTCTTATTATGTTGTGGCAGGCATTCATGTCCTTCCACTTCACCGATAATGGTCATTAAATGTATTCTCTTATTATTGTTTTCTAATGTTGTTTGACCATATTCATTGATTTTCTGATCCGTAAGCTTTTCGGTTTCTTTCTTAGTCCTTTGATCCTCAGGCTTCTTTCCAGGTTCTGTAATGGTACCATTTCTCTTATCTTTCTCTGCATTATTATTTTTATTGTCGTTGACTTTTTTATTCTCTTCGCTCATATCAACCCTCCAAGTTGTAAGCATTTTTCGCTTATATGTAGTTTATTATGTTTAAAATAACGTTTATTATACCTCGTAACCATACGCAGTTTTCAATCATATAATAAAAAAAATGGAGTTTTAATATGGTGAACCTACTATTAGAATTTATCTACCGACTGCTTGTTACAATGATCGTCCTAGTCCCATCCTTAACTGCCATTGTCGTGGCATTTACCATAGTCTACAACAAGGACTTCAACGGCCAAAGCCCAAGAAAACCAAAGCATAAAAAGGAGGACCCTGCCGATAACAATGATACCAATGTCCCATAAGGGTATTACTGATCCAAATATTGATTTGAACATAAAAAATGCACCGCTCGATACAGAATTGTACCAGCAGTGCATTTTTTATAGTTCTATTATTTATTATAAATTACATCAAATGCTTGTTTAATATCATCAATGATATCGTCAATATATTCAATACCGATGGACATACGGATTAAGTCAGCACCTACGCCACACTCTTCCAATTGTGCATCCGTTAATTGACGGTGTGTTGTACTTGCAGGATGAAGCACGCTTGTTCTGGCATCTGCAACATGAACTACGATGGAAGCTAACTTTAGGCTATCCATAAATTTAGTTGCTGCTTCTCTTCCGCCAACAAGGCCAAAGCTGATCACGCCGCAAGTACCATTTGGCATATATTTTTCAGCCATCTCATGGAATTTACAGCTTTTTAGTCCAGGGAAGTTTACCCATGTTACATATTCACTTGCCTCTAAAAATTCTGCAACTTTTTGCGCATTGTAGCAATGTCTTTCCATTCTAAGTGGAAGCGTTTCTAATCCAAGATTTAAAAGGAATGCACTATTTGCACTAGGAGTAACCCCCATATCTCTCATTAACTGAAGTCTTGCTTTCGAAATATAAGCTGCTTCTTTAAAGTGTTCCGTATAGATAACTCCATGGTAAGAATCATCTGGTGTACTAAGTCCCGGGAACTTTCCATTTGCCCAGTTAAATGTACCGCCATCTACGATGACACCGCCAAGTGCTACGGCATGTCCATCCATATATTTGGAAGTAGAATGTACAACAACATCTGCGCCAAATTCAAATGGCTTGCAGTTTACAGGTGTTGCAAATGTGTTATCTACCATAAATGGGATGTCATTGTCATGTGCAACGGTAGCAAACATGGATAAATCTACGATACAAAGAGATGGATTGGCAATTGTCTCTGCATAAATCACCTTTGTATTTGGTCTTACTGCTTTTCTTAACTCTTCTTCCGATACATCTGGCTGTACTAATGTTACATCGATGCCAAATCGTTTTAATGTAACTGTAAATAAGTTCATGGTTCCACCGTAAATAGCTGCGGAAGATACAATATGGTCTCCTGCGCTACATATATTAAGAACAGCAATCATGATGGAAGACATGCCAGCAGCGGTAAGAAGTGCTCCAACACCGCCTTCTAATGCTGCGATTTTCTTTTCTACTGCATCCACAGTAGGATTACCAATTCTAGAATAGAAGAACCCATCTTCTTCTAGGTCAAATAATTTGCCAACTTCTACGCTGGAGTCATATTTGTATGTAGTAGACTGAACGATTGGAAGCACTCTTGGCTCTCCATTTTTAGGGCTGTAACCCTCTTGAATACATTGTGTATTAATATGAAATTTACTCATATCTTATCGCCTTTCTTTATGTAATAGATAACAAGAGAAACACGTCCTACGACCCTCTCTTATTATCTATATTAAATCAGAACCTACCTAAAAAGCAATACCCATTTATATTACGCTCTAGTCATCTCTTCCCAATAGGCTTTGATCTTATCTAATTCGATGCAATCAGTATTTCCAACGAAACAAATACTGAAACAATCAGTTCTAAAGTATTTCTCAACAAATTGATGTACATCTTCGCAAGTCACGGCACGTACTTTTTCTACTGTTTCAGATAAATCTTCAACTTTTCCTTGGCACAACATAGACTTTCCGTTATTATTCATACGGTCACGGCTAGACTCGCTTCCAAGCAATAACTCACAGATAATCTGTTCTTTTGCTCGATTAAGCACACTCTCCGTAATACCAACTTTCTTAAACTCTGTCATACACTCCATCATCGTCTTTAATACAGTCATAACATTATTGGTATTTAACGTAGCGTCAATTTGGAATAATCCTGCAATGTTATAAGGACTTGGATAAGAATAAATAGAATATGCTAAGCCCAAGTCTTCACGAATCTTCTGGAACAACACAGAGCTCTCATTTCCACCAAATACTGCATTTGCAATACTCATTGCATACTTTTCTTCTGACATGGTTGTAACAGCATCAAATGCAATATTCATATGCACTTGTTCAATATCCTTATTACGCACTACGAAAACCTTTGAATACTCTGGTACTGTAATTGGCAATCGATTACTAGTTGGCTTAATTTCAGCAAAATATTTTTCCAAAAGAGCCAATAAGCTCTCTTCTTCAAAATTACCTGCAACACTGATTACCATGTTATCAGCGACATAGTAAAGATCCATAAACTCAAGTAAATCTTGTCTTGTCATCAATTCAACATTTTCTTTTGGTCCAGAAATAATATAGCCTAGCGGATGATCTTTCCATACTTCCTGCTGAAGGAGCTCATGTACCAAATCATCCGGTGAATCATCATACATATCGATTTCATCGATAATGACGCCCTTTTCCTTTTCCAGATCTTCCTCTTTAAATAAGGAATTACATAACATATCACTCATAATATCAATGGCATTTTCCAAATGAGTATCAAGCGTAGTTACATAGTAAGAGGTACATTCCTTGCTTGTATATGCATTCATATTTCCGCCAATCATAGTGCAGTCATCTGCCAGCTGATTTGCCGTTCTATTCTTCGTACCTTTAAACATCATATGTTCGATCACATGAGCAATCCCATTATTTCGTGGATTTTCATTTGCGGATCCAACATTTACCCAACATCCTAAGGAAACACTGCGTAAATGAGTCATTTCCTCAAATACGACAGTAAGTCCATTCGATAATTGTTTCGTCTTTATCATACAACAAAACCTTTCTTTTTCTATATTCTTTATGCTTAATGTGATTTTTCGCGGGCTAACTAAAAAACCTTAGAGTCAAATGCTCGCTGCAAATGACCCTAAGGTAATATAAGCCTTATTATTTGTTAGAATTTATGCTTCTACATCTTTCATACTGAAAGTGAATCTTCCCATTTTATCTTTACCTAAGCAAACAACTTTAACGTGTTCACCTAATGTTAAGACATCTTCTACATGGTTGATACGGTCTTTACTGATTTTAGAAATGTGAACCATTCCTTCTTTACCTGGAGCAAATTCAACAAATGCACCGAATTCTTTGATGCTGATAACAGTACCTTCGAATACTTGACCTTCTTGATATTCAGTTACAATTGTTTTAATTAAACGAACTGCTTCATCAATCATTTCTTGGTCAGTACCGCAAACGGAAACGTTACCTTCATCTGTAATATCAATCTTAACACCAGTTTTTTCGATAATAGCGTTAATTGTCTTACCTCTTTGACCAACAACATCACCGATCTTAGTTGGATCAATTTTAACTTGAACGATCTTAGGAGCATAAGTTCCTACGTGTTCTCTAGCATGATCGATTACTGGGCACATAACTTCATCAAGGATGTACATACGTGCTTCTTTTGTCTTTTCGATTGCTTCTTCAATGATTGGTCTAGTTAAACCATGGATTTTGATGTCCATTTGGATTGCAGTGATACCGTCTTTTGTACCAGCTACTTTGAAGTCCATGTCGCCGAAGAAATCTTCAAGACCTTGGATATCTGTTAATACTAAATAATCATCATCAGCGTCGCCTGTTACAAGACCACAAGAAATGCCAGCTACAGGTTTAGTGATTGGAACACCTGCTGCCATTAATGCTAATGTAGATGCACAGATACTTGCTTGAGATGTTGAACCATTGGATTCCATAGTTTCAGAAACTGTACGGATTGCATATGGGAATTCATCTGCTGAAGGAAGTACTGGAACTAATGCTTTTTCAGCTAACGCACCGTGACCGATTTCACGACGTCCTGGTCCTCTAGAAGGTCTAGTTTCACCTACAGAGTAACTTGGGAAATTGTAGTGGTGCATGTAACGTTTGCTTGTTTCAGCTTCGTCAAGACCATCAATTCTTTGCGCTTCACTTAAAGGTGCAAGTGTTGCAACAGTAAGGATTTGAGTTTGACCTCTTGTAAACATACCTGAACCATGAACTCTAGGAAGTAAATCTACTTCAGCAGCAAGTTTTCTGATTTCAGTAATTTGTCTGCCATCTGGACGTTTTTGGTCTTTTAAGATCATCTTACGTACAGTTTTCTTTTGATATTTATAAACAGCTTCATCGATAAGTGGAAGCCAGTCTGGATGCTCTTCAGCATAACGAGCTTCTAATTTATCTTTGATTGCACGGATATTTTCTTCTCTAATTTGTTTTACATCTGTAAATACTGCTTCTTCCATTTGTTCTGGAGTAACAACAGTTTTCATGTCTTCTGTTAATTCAGCAGGAATTTCACAGCTTACATAAGTGTGTTTTTCTTTACCAACTTCAGCAACGATTGTATCGATGAATTTGATAACTTCTTGGTTCATGCTGTGAGCAGCATAAATTGCTTCAACCATTTTATCTTCTTTAACTTCGTTTGCACCAGCTTCGATCATGATAACTTTATCACGTGTAGAAGCTACTGTAAGTTGAAGATCAGAAACAGCTTTTTGAGCTGCGTTTGGATTGAAAACGAATTCTCCGTCTACTAAACCAACTTGAGTTGTTGCACATGGACCATCAAATGGGATATCAGAAATTGCAGTTGCAATTGCAGAACCAAGCATAGCTGTAAGTTCTGGACTACAATCTGGATCCACACTCATTACTAAGTTGTTTAATGTAACATCGTTACGATA
>JAUNRX010000104.1 GCA_030539495.1 bacterium
TTTTCTTCTCGTTGCATTCAAATCTTCAAAATGCTACTATAAAAACAGAGAAATCTAACAAGTATGGCAGGAGAATGAGGAGGTAATTATGGAGTACATAAAATTAGGGAATTCAGACCTAGAGGTATCCCGCATCTGCATGGGATGTATGGGATTTGGAAATACAACAAGTGGGCAGCATAGCTGGACATTAGATGAAGAGCATTCTAGAGAAATTATTAAGCATGGAATGGAGTTAGGAATTAATTTCTTTGATACGGCAATTGCCTATCAAAATGGTACCAGTGAGCAATACGTTGGGCGAGCTGTCAAAGACTTTGCAAAACGAGAAGACATAGTGGTTGCGACTAAGTTCCTGCCACGAAGTCCAGAGGAGATTGCAAATGGAGTAACGGGACAAAAGCATGTTCAAACCATGATTGATACCAGCTTAAGAAATCTAGGCATGGATTATGTAGATTTATATATTTATCATATGTGGGATTATCAGACTCCACTTTATGAGATTATGGAAGGATTAAATAGTGCAGTAAAGGAAGGAAAGGCCCGTTATATCGGGATTTCCAACTGTTTTGCATGGCAGTTAGCAAAAGCAAATGCCTTAGCAGAAAAAGAAGGATTTGCAAAATTTGTATCCATACAAGGTCATTATAATCTGATTTTCCGCGAGGAAGAGCGAGAGATGGTGCCACTATGCAAAGAAGACAATATTGCCTTAACACCATATAGTGCATTGGCTGGCGGAAGGTTGGCAAAACATCCGGGAGAGACTTCAAAGCGAGCAGAACAAGATGCATATGCTAAGTTCAAATATGATGCAACAGCAGAACAAGATGCGGTAATTATTGAACGAGTAGCAGAGTTGGCACAAAAACGAGGGGTTTCTATGACGGAAATATCGCTCGCATGGCTGTTAACCAAGGTTACTGCTCCGGTTGTTGGCGCAACCAAGTTTAATCATGTTGATGGGGCAGTAAAAGCTACCGAACTGATGCTGACAGAGGCAGAACTAGGATATCTGGAAGAACCATATATTCCACATAAGTTAGTCGGTGTGATGGCACAGAATGCTGCACCGGTATTGAATAAATAGGAAGAAGACGAGCCAATTAGGCCAATTAGGTGGTGCACTTAATTGGCTCATTTTTCTGTATATTAGTTTATAGTTATCTGATATTTTATATAGTTTTTTAAATTTATACTATAGACCAAAATTGTGGTTTCACCTTTAGCAAATGTGGTAATAAAACTGATTCGTCTATAGAAGCGACGGTTGCATTAGTTGAATATGTTTCAATGTTTGTCCATGAACATAATTTTTTGATATACCTACTTTATAATTGATGGTTGGAGTTTGCATAGGAACATAGTGATCTAATGTAAATTGCATTTCCTCCGACATCGAAGTAGAGCCATTCTATAAATCAGTTATCTGGAATTACCTCTTTTTTATAGGTGCGCTACATCAGATATAATCTATTTATTGTACTGTGTAAAAACATTTGCTATAGTAAAATGGTGATATTACATATGAGAAAGGAAGGAGATAGGATATGAAATTTGTAAAAAGTATACTTGGTATGCTGGCAGTCATGACACTATGTATTACGATGTCCGGAACATGTAAAGCTGAGGGAAGGAGCACAGATACAAACACAATTACAATCACAGGTGTAAAAGACAAAAACTACTACAATAAAGCAAAAACTCTAAAGTTTAGCGGGCAAGGCCTGTCAAAGGTTGTAGTAAATGGGAAAACTAATGCAGCAGCATTAAAGAAGAAGCAAGTGAAGCTTGAGAAAAAAGGAAAAAACGTGGTTACCGTGTTTGACAGCAAAGGAAATCAGAGAACAGTGACATTTTACATTGATAAATCATCACCTACAATTACGGGTGTCAGTAACAACAAAACATATGTAAAGCAAAAGACACTGAAGTTTGATGATAACTATCGTTTAAAAAAAATCACGGTAAATGGAAAAACCGATGCAGACGCATTAAAGAATAAAAAGGTAACCTTCAAAAAGCAAGGAACCTATACTGTAAAGGCATTTGATCAAGCAGGAAATACAAAGACAATTAAGTTTAAGATCAAATTTGATTCCGTACATAAATTAAAAGCAGCAAAAAAATATTCTCAGCTGGTAGTCATTTCCGTAAAAAATAAAAAGACGACAGTAACGATGCATGTGAAAGATAAGAATGGATATTGGTCAGAAATCCTGTATACTTCCGGAGATATCGGAAAATATGGACTTGGAAAAGGAAAAGAGGGAGATGCAAAAACTCCGGTTGGCATATTTAATCTAAACTATGCATTCGGTATCAAGAAGAATCCAGGTGCAAAAGTTTCCTATAAGAAAGTAAATAAATATGATTATTGGAACGGCGACTACAATTCAAAGTATTTTAATACGCTATGCGATTCAAGAAAAGTCAAATTCGACCTATCTAACAGCGAACATATTATCGACTATGGAAAAGTCTATAATTATTGTGTATTCTTTGACTATAATAAAGAAGGCAAGAAAAACAGGGGAAGCTGCTTTTACTTACACTGCAAAGGAAAGTATGGCTATACCCTTGGCTGTGTAGGAGTATCCGAGCAATCAATGATTAAGATCCTAAAAAATTTAAATGATAATTGTGCGATTATTATTGATTACGATAAAAATATTTCAAAATATTAATGGATTAGGCAGCAGTAAGGTAATCTTCTAGGTTAGAAAAGAATACCTGACACCATTTTGTATAAAACTTATAATAGCCAATGTAATAATTAACATTGACAGTAAACCCGTCAATTCGTTACAATGGTTAAGATTGGACTGTACAATCGAAAGGATGATTTTTAATGAAATGGTTAAAGGTTCCTAAGTGGCGAAAGGTGGATTACCTGAGCCTATTTATAATGGTGGTTTTATTAGGTGTTGGCAGCTTTTGCTTAAGACAGCAGGATGTATTATCAGGCGGACTAGATAATTTATATAAGAAGCAGTTAATCGGTATTGCAATTGGCGGAGTTGTACTGATTGCGACATTGTTTATAGACTATCGATTTATTTGCCAGATGTCACCAGCACTTTATGCAATTATCTTATTGCTATTAACGTATACAATTACAATTGCAAAACCAATCAACAATGTTAGACGTTGGATCAAGGTTGGAGGAATTACAATTCAGCCTTCTGAGCTTACAAAAATCGTACTGATCTTGTTTATTGCGTTTCTATGTAATCTATTACGGGATCGAATGAATGAGTTTAAGACATTATTTATATTGGGAGCGGCAGTGGCAGTTCCACTTGTATTGATCTTATTAGAGCCCCATTTAAGTTCAAGTATGGTTATCGTGTTTATCTTTGTAGTCATGGTATTTATGGCTGGAATTAGTTACCGACTCATAGGTATTGTAATGGCAGCAATGGTGCCAGTACTTTTATTTATCTTTATTGGTGTTGGTGTATACAATATCAAAGTACCACTAATCAATCAATATCAGGTAAATCGTATTATGACCTATTTCTCGGATGACGAGGAAGAAGATTCTGCAGGTAAATATCAGCAGAACCAGGCATTAGTTGCAATTGCTACTGGCGGAAAGAATGGTAAGGCAATTGAAGGCGAGAATAATGTAAGAGCTTATCAGGCAATCTATGCAAATGAAAGTGATTTTATTTTTTCAGCAGTAGGTGAAGAATTTGGTTTCATAGGAAGCTCAATTATTATCTTCCTATTCTTTATTTTAGTGATAAGATGTTTAACCATTGCAGCGCATGCTCCTGACTTTATGGGAAAATTGGTCTGCATGGGTGTGTCTGGTATGTTTATCTTCCAGTTGTTTGCCAATATCGGGGTAGCAACAAGTATTCTTCCAAATACAGGATTACCATTACCATTTATCAGCTCTGGACTTACATCTTTAGTAACGTCAATGGCTGCGTTAGGTATTGTAATCAACATCGGAATGCATAAATCACCGAATGCTATAATATAATGTAAACGGAAGAAACTATTCATTTTTCTAGACGCATTGTGTTTGAAAAAGGAGAGATCCTAGATATGTCAGAGTCATTGTATCGTTTTATAAGTTTTGATAGTTTTATCAATCTTTTGGTCAGTCAGAAGACAAGATATATCAATCCTTTATTATGGAAAGATAGTTATGAGTCTGTCGTATATCGGCAGATGATGGACGAGCAAACGAATAAAGAAATGATACGTTACTATTACGAGAAGATAAAAGACCCAAAGAAAGTGGTCGAATTATATTCAAAGTTATGGTATGAAAAGACTTGTAGTTTTGCAAAATGCATGACAAAGACAAATGAGAATGACAGCATGTGGCGGATTTACCGTTATAATGATAAAAGTGTTCGAATTGAGATTACCTATGATTCATTAGAAGAATGCATAAAACAATATCCTGAGTACATGCTTGTATTGCAGGATATTGTTTATGATGAAGAAAATTGTAAGCCAACGAAAGCATGGATTTTAGATACGATGAGTTCGGAGAATCAGTCCATTTATAACTTCTGTCATAAAAGAGGACTATTTATGCATGAGAATGAAAAAAGAGTGCTGATTTTGGATAAATCAAGAAGTTCCGAGTTTGAATGTCTTGTGAATACCATTGCACCATGTGATCCTTGTGAAACCTGTGAAGACGAAGTTATTACCCAGATTCAATCCTGTATCAAATCCATTACAAGCTTTCAGCGGATCCAGGAAGAAATCTTTTTACATATTGATCCCAAACGTTATATCAAATCGGTACTAGTAAATCCATTTGCAGAAGAACATTTTATTGAGATTGTGAAGACCATGTGTATCAATTTTGGGATTACTGGATTTCAAGGGAAATCCAATCTTTATGAGTTAAAGTTCTAAGGGACAGATTAGAGGTACACTTCACAAAACACTCACAAAAGGTTCACAATTATAACCTCGCTTCCGGGCAATACTAACTTAGAAAGTTAGTGTATTGCTTCGGAAAGCGAGGTTTTTATGTTTTATAAGAAAATAGCAATCGTAGGAATGTCCGTGATAATGGCAATGTCAAGCATTGCACCAACGGTAGCATTTGCCACGGATGAAGGAGATAAGGCGACTACTTCACAAGAATCTGTAAATAAGCAGAATGGAAAGCCATCCGATGAAGAGAAGCAGCAGAGGAAGGAAAAAATAGAGGCTGCTCTTGAAAAATGGGAAAAGCTGTCTAAGGAGAAGAAGGAGGAAGTCTACAAGCTTCTAGAAGAAGAAAAAGCGGTTAAAATTAAGCTCTTAGATAAAATGGTAGCATTCGGAATAATGAATGAGGCTGATGCAAAAGAAGTTAAGACACGTATGGAAGAACGATTTGCCAAGATGAAAGAGTCTAGTGAATTTCCATTGGGAAGACCTTGTCCAAAGCAGGATCGAATGGACAATCAGATAGACAAGAAGAACGACTAACAGAGTATAAGGAAGTAGCACTAACTGAAATAGAAAGGGGCTGGACCTATAAGAATAGGACAGCCCCTCTCTATCAAAAAAAAGTTTCTATCTTAATGAGTATATAATGAGTATATAATGAGTGTATTATTGTTTATTATTTATATTCACGCAACACCGGCTGCATCTGTTTTCTGTCCAATCCCATCTCTAGTACTTCAGGTATTAATTCCATATGGGCAATCAAGGAATTTGGTTTCTTTACCACATCATCTTGACCAAATGGAACAAAGTAGATATGAGGACTGTTTAATAAAAGACCGATGTTTTTCATATTAAACCCAAGTGCATCGTTCGTTGCAATTGCAAGAACTAAAGGTTTTTCGTTTCGTATATGGGCCTTAGCAGCCATAAGCACAGGAGAATCTGTCATTCCATAAGCAAGCTTCGCTAACGTATTTCCTGTACAAGGTGCAATAATTAAGATATCCAGATAGCTTTTAGGACCAATAGGTTCCGCATCTGGAATTGTAAGGATTGGATCATGGCCGGTAAGTTCTTTTGCTTTTTTCAAGAACTCTTCTGCGGTTCCAAATCGGGTATTAAACGTCTGCGCTTTATCAGAAAAAATAGTGTAAACGTCAGCACCCATTTTGACAAGTGCCTCAATTTGAGCAAATACCTTTTTGTAAGTGCAGAACGAACCAGTTAAAGCAACCCCTATTGTGGTTCCTTCTAATTTCATTATTTTCACATCCTTCTAGCTCATACAATCTTTTAAAATCGCTTCTAGCTGTATTTTGGCTGAGGATTTTGGAGACATACGACCAGGAAGACCAAGGTATAGACCTGCATTTAAGCAATGGTCACACGTATAGTTAAAGTCAACTCCTCCTGGATACGTAGCAATATCTATGATAACGACATCTTCACTTACATACTTTAAAATTTCTTTTGGAAGGACCATGCAAGGGATTGTATTGAAAATAAAGTCATAACCACCGATATTTGTTCGTAATTCATCTATAAGAAATCCATCATAACCGTAAGCAGAAGCGAGCGAGAGTACTTCATGTCGTCTGACAGAAATACAAACTTCTGCATCTAATGCGGCAAGCTTCTTGGCTAAGATTTGCCCGCATCGTCCAAATCCTAGAATTAAAATTTTACTTCCTTGTATATTAACCATGCTGTTCTTAATTGCTTCACAGATGGCACCTTCTGCAGTTGCAACAGAATTCTTTAGGGAAACATGTTCCCATTTCATAATGTCTATAAAAGTCAGGCCTAAATCCTTTACTCTGTTTTGAACATTTTGGGGAATAGCGCCAGCATAAATTCGTTGATCTTTAGAGCATAAGCTGATAAACTCATTTAATTCAATGCCGACAGTAGAAGAACTGCTGACATACGTAGAATCTTTACATAAAGGAGTAGGTCCTATAATATATTTTGAAGTTGTAATGGCTTCTTTTAGGGATGAACAGGCAGTAATCGTTCCATTCATAAAACAAGGAATGTATTTACCGGAAAGTGCACAAGGAGTCAAGCCATAATAACAGACGCGAGAATTTTGTTTTGATAACAAATCTGCTAAGAATAATTGTCTGTTATCTCCTCCAATTACTGCAAAATCAAATGAATACGTGATAAAACACCTCCTTTTATATTACTATATGTTTGGAAGTTAAGACGGTGACAAGGGATAGGACAATATAATCAACATAAAAATGCCATGAAATTGTCATAAAAAAGTACAAAATTTAGGCTCATATTTTATCTAATTATGACGATATAGTATATAAGGATAAATAGGTCTATGAATTTAAGTTATTCTCGAAATAGATGTGACATATAAGGAGGCGCTTTATGAACGTTCATATTGGGAAGAAAGGGAGAATAATTTTAATTGCTTTATTTGCAATTATTATAGGGGGCATTTTTTCTTATCAGAATAATGCATTTGCTGAAGACTCAGAATTTTATTTCTTTATTGATACCGGGGAACCGATTGATAAACTGGAAATAACAGAAGATACGACAGTATATATAGCCGGCATCCTGGGATCCGATGAAGTAGCTTGGGTAGTTGGCGACGATACGATTATCTCGGCGACGAATTCCACAGGAGAAAGTGGAAAGTATTCCTTGAATATCAAGTGTAATAAGCCAGGTACCACAAAGATTTCCGGTACCGTAGCAAGAAAAGTAATCAATGAGGTAACGGGAGAGACGGATGTAAAATATACATCACTTACACTTTCGGTTACTGTTAAATTAAAAATTAATAATTATACGAATACACCAAACAATTTAGGAAAGATTTTTCACTTATTCGATGAAAATGAAGCCGATCAAGGTAGTTTGGTATTACATGTAGGTGAATCTTTCAACCTAAAACTTATGGTTGGTGAAGTTCACGGAGATGACTTAAGTTGGTATTCTGATTACGATGAAAATACAACAGCTAAAATTGCGTCCGTAAGTGACAGTGGTAAAGTAACGGCGCTCTCGCCGGGTATTGCCAAGATTGCTGTAAATACTTATAAGGTATCCAGTGATAATAATCAGACCGTATTACAAAGTGATTATATCTATGTTGTTGTTAAGCCACAGTTCACCGATGCAAATGGCACTATCTTAACACAATTTAACATTGATGATCCAACAAAGATTTATACAAATGCAAAATCATCTAAAAACTTATCTTGGGTAATCAAAGATGCAAATACAAATGAAGTGATTGTTGATACTTATGCTGGTGTTGAATCTGATAAAGTAAGCATCATTCCTAATTCAGGGGATGGAAACATAGTCATTAACTGTAAGGCCGGATATTATACCATAGAGATGTATCCAACCTATCTATCTGATAGTACATTAGATTTAAGAGAAGCAGAAAAATATCCATCTCAGGAACTTGGCCTTACGGAATATGTAAGATTTAATTTTCCAAATGAGACAGTATTTGTAGGAAACCAATTTGATTTATATAAGAATTCTAATGTGTATGATCTGACAAAGTTCACGATCCAAGCACTTACGAATTCTTCTGTCGATACCGATACAGGCATCTTTACCTTTACAAATGAAGGTACGGCAAACATCAAAATTACTGCAAATGATAGTTCTCTTCCAATTCCAGAGAAAAATCAAGAAAAAGGCCAAGGAAAATGGTTCGCAGACTTCTTAGTAGTAAGTAGTTCTTCGTCCTTGAATACAATTACATTAAAAATTGGAGAGACACACCAATGCAGCATTCAAAATCTGCCATTTGAGTCCTCTCTTACATGGGAATCCTTAGATAAAAGGATTGCAACCGTAACAACTTCAGGTAAAGTAACAGCAGTATCTACCGGTGTTACCACAGTGCGCGGTGTAGAAATTACAAAAGGCGGAATTACAAAATACCATACATGGCAAGTAGTAGTTTCTCCGGATATTACCGCAACACTTGATAAGACAACAATCGAAATGGCAGTTGGAGAGTCAGAGACAATCACTGCAACATACAAGCCAAATAATGCAGATTACATTAAAGTAAAATGGGTCATCTCCAATACAGATTCTCAAATCGTTGAGATCACATCTGATCGTGAGACACCTGGCTATGTAAATATCAAAGCATTAGCCGCTGGTACAGTGACCTTGATATTACAAGATCAAAACAGTTACCAGTTAGCATTCTGTAATATTACAGTAAAACAACCAATTACAGAAATTACATTAGATAAGACAAATGTAGAAAAAACATTACAGAAGAATACTGCATTAAATCAATTTACGTTATATGCAAAATTCAAACCAAACAATCCAACGGATGAAAGCTTAATCTGGACAAGTTCCGATACAAGCATTGCAACCGTAGTAAATGGTGTTGTTACTTATAAAAAAGCAGGTACGACTACAATCCGTGTTGCACCGGCAAAACAAGCAGACAGCAGTTCTGTTTATGCAGAATGTACGCTTACTGTATACCAGTTATTAAGTACGATTACCTTAAGTGACACCGATCAGACAGTAAATGTTGGGGAAGCTGTAAAAATAAGTGTTTCCAAATATGCACCAACACAATATGTCCATGACTCGGATTTAGTAATTTCCTGGTCATCCTCAAATGATACGGTAGCGAAAGTAACAGCAAATACAGGATTAACTCCAAAAATACAGGCAGTAGGTCCTGGTACATGCTATATCACAGCAGAAACAACAAGTGGAGTTAAGGTAAACTGTAAGGTAACTGTCCTTCAATATCCAACAAGCATTAAGTTAGATAAGACAAATGTAACAATCAATGTAGGCAGCAGCTATACACCACAGGTAACATTGACTCCAACAGTACTTACAAACAGTACATTGACTTGGGAATCTACAAACACAAATTATGTTACGGTAGATAAGACAGGAAAGATTACTGCAAAAGCAGCTGGTAAGAGTGGAGAAAGTACAGCACAGGTCATCGTTACAACAGCAGATGGAAAACAGCGTGCTACCTTAAATGTAACAACAGTTCAGCGTGTTACAAGTTTTTCTTTGAATTATTCAAGAAAGACAGTAACAAAAGGAAATACATTTACATTAAAAGCAAACATTGCACCAAGTAATGCTGAGAATAAATCAGTGACATGGAAATCCTCGGATAAATCCATTGCTACAGTATCCAGCAGCGGTGTTGTAAAAGGGGTAAAAGGCGGGTCTGTCTTAATCACAGGTACTTGTAATGATACAGGCGAGACGAAATACTGCCTTGTAGTCGTACAAGAACGTGTAACAACGATTACCCTTAATAAATCTTCCCATATCTTAGGAAAAGGAAAGACTTATAAATTAAAGGCAACTGTAAAGAGTAATTATGCAACAAACCAAAAATTAAAATGGTCAACAAGTAATAAGAAGATTGCAACTGTATCAAGCAACGGAACTGTAACCGGAAAAGGATATGGTTATGCAACGATTACAGTAAAAGCCACAGATGGATCAGGGGCTTCCGCTTCCTGTAGAATTCGTGTCGTACGTCCGGTTACAAAGATCTCTTTAAATAAATCCAGCGCGAATATGATCGTTGGACGTACCTTGAAGTTAAAGGCTACAGTAACACCGAAGAATGCAACAATCCGCTCTATCAAATGGACGTCTTCAAATGAGAATATTGCATATGTAGACGGCTCAGGTAAAATTACGGCAATTGCTCCAGGAAGATGTAAGATCACTGCCCAAGCAAATGACGGAAGCGGCGTAAAAGCAATCTGTACGATTTTTGTATCGAAAGAGACACCGGCAACCAGCGTTACGATCATTAATAAGGATATTACGTTGATGGTTGGAGAAACAGAGACCTTAAACTATATCACAAACCCAGGCAAGACTTCTGATTCAGTAAGCTGGTATACAGATGATTCTAAGATCGTATCTGTAAATAAGAAGACAGGTAAAGTAAAAGCATTGCGTACGGGTACTGCAAATATTACTGTTGCAACATCCAGTGGTAAATCCTATACGACGAAAGTAAAGGTTGTAGGACTAAACAGAACTTCAATTACAATGGAACAATATGATACGTACACATTAAAAGTAATTAATGGACGAAGCGTTCAATGGGATGCTTTAAATACGGATATTGTTAAGGTTACGAAGTCTGGTAAGATTAGTGCCCGTAAGAAGGGAACTACTTATGTAACCGCAATCGTTAACGGTAGAAAGATTAGATGTAAAGTAACCGTAAAGAAGATTAAATAGCATAAAACTAAGTAATTAGACAGCAAGCAGGATTAAATTATTAATTCTGCTTGCTTTTTTTATCTGCCTATGATATATTTGAAATCGAACATACGTTTTGTATTGCAGGGAGGGAAAGTAATTGTTACTTAATTTACATGTTAAGAATTTTGCTATTATTGATGAGATCGATGTTTGTTTTAACGATCATTTAAATATATTAACTGGTGAAACAGGTGCCGGTAAATCCATTATCTTAGGATCCATTAACATCGCACTAGGCGGTAAAGTGAATAAGGAGATTATTCGAAAGGGTGCAGATTACGCACTAGTAGAATTGGTATTTCAAATTGATGACTTACATACAGTGGAAGCTCTAAAGGAACTCGATATTGAGGTGTCAGATCATCAGATTATCATTTCTCGTAAAATTATGAATGGACGAGTAGTCAATAAAATAAATGGTGAGAATGTTCCGGGAGTTATGCTGAAGAAAGTAGCAGAGTTATTACTAGACATTCATGGCCAGCATGAACATCAATCCTTGCTGTATAAGACAAAACATCTAAGCATCGTCGATCAGTTTGGAAAGACAGAAATAAGACCGCTAAAGAAAGAATTAGCGTTTATCTACCGCAAATATCAAGAGGTAGTAAAAGAATTAAATGAGACAAGCATCAGCGAGGAACAAAAACTTCGCGAAGTAAGCTTTTTAGAATATGAAATCAATGAAATTGAAAGTGCAAATTTAAAGCCGGACGAAGATGAAAGTTTACAGGAAGAGTATAAACGACTTGCGAATGCAAATACTATTTCAGAAAATCTTAGTTCGATTTATGATATGTCAGCACTTAGCAATACATCCATTAGTGAGAATATCAGCCGCTCCATCCGATTGATTCAGAGAGTAAGCGAATTCGATAAAAGAATGGAACAGTTCGCAAGCCAGTTAATGGATATCGAAGGCATTGTGACAGATTTTAACCGTGACATAAGTGAATATATGTCGGACTTAGAATATGACCCAAGAGAATTTAATCAAATTGAAGATAGATTGAATTTAATTAATAATTTAAAAGCAAAATACGGCAATTCTGTCTCAGAGGTGCTAGAATACCTTGAAAATGCCAGAGAAAAGCTAGAGAAGTATACAGCCTATGATGAGTACATTGAGAGCCTTCTAAAGCAAAAGAAAGAGATTGAAGAGCAGTTAGAGTATATCAGTGAGAAGATTAGCGTATTACGTAAAAAGAATGCCAAAGAGCTTCAGGATCGAATTACAGAAGCATTATTAGACTTGAACTTTATGAATGTGAATTTCCAAGTGGCAATGAACAAACTTCCAAGATATACAGAACAAGGCTTTGATGAAATTGAATTTTTAATTTCAACAAACTTAGGAGAAGATGTGAAGCCATTATCTAAAGTTGCATCGGGTGGTGAATTGTCAAGAATCATGCTTGCAATCAAGTCCGTGCTTGCCGATCAAGACAGTGTTGGAACCTTAATCTTCGATGAGATTGATGTCGGTGTCAGCGGAAGAACAGCGCAAAAGGTATCCGAACGAATGGCAGTAATTTCGAAGAAACACCAAGTATTATGCATTACTCACTTACCACAGATTGCATCCATGGCCGATTCTCATTATATTATCGAGAAAACGCAGGATAGTGTTAGAACTACAACAAATATCTATCAATTAAATAACGAACAATCCATAGAAGAACTAGCAAGAATGCTTGGCGGTGTAGAAATTACAGAGACCGTATTAAGCAATGCCAAAGAGATGAAAGATTTGGCAAAGAAAACTAAATTATACTAGTTTATAAGTATGGTATGTACACATA
>JAUNRX010000243.1 GCA_030539495.1 bacterium
TGTTTTTGTTATCTGTTAATGTTTCTACGATTACTGCGATACCGTTTGGACCGTAACCTTCGTAAGTTACTGTTACGTAGTTAACGTCGCCATCTGCACCGGCAGCTTTTTTGATACTTCTATCAATCGTATCATTTGGCATATTATTTGATTTTGCTTTCGCAATAACGTCTTTTAATTTGGAGTTGTTATTAGGGTCAGCTCCGCCTTCTTTTACAGCTACTGCAATTTCACGACCGATTTTAGTGAAGATTTTACCCTTCGCTGCATCATTTTTTTCTTTTTTATGTTTAATATTTGCAAACTTAGAATGTCCTGACATACTAATTCTCCTTACTTTTTCTTTTATTCTTAATGTTCTATAATCACACTAAACGTCTCATATTTTACCATTATTCTGGCATATTGACAAGTATCTTCTTATTTTGACTTAAAATACTTTTCTTTTTATTTGCGACTGTTTACTAATTTTGTGACTTTTTCCATAACGATTTCTGTATCTTCTAAGGACTTGATTGCGCACATGATAGTATCATCACCTGCGATACAGCCTACGATGCCATTGATGTTTAGATGATCAAGTGCGGCAGCTACTGCCATTGCCATACCAGGCACTGTCTTGATTACGATGATGTTCATCGCCATGTCCATGGAGATATAGCCATCTCTTAAGACTCTGACGTATTTATCGTAAAGACCAGATTCTTGTGTCTGAAGCACGATATATTTTTGTCTGCCACCATTGGTTGCAACCTTAGTAAGCTTTAACTCTCTAATGTCTCTTGAGATTGTAGCCTGGGTAACATTATATCCTGCAGCATTTAAACGATCCGCTAATTCTTCTTGTGTCTCAACATCATATTTACTGATTAATTCAATAATCTTTGACTGCCTTCCTACTTTCATCCTTCACACCTGCCTTTTAAAATCTTTTCTCGAACAACTTCATAGAAGCTGGTATCAGTTACTTTGACGATTTCCGTCACTTCTTCTGCTCGACATATTTCTATACAATCGCCACTGTTGATGTTTCGAACTAATCGTCCATCGAAAATGACATTTGCTTCATCATCTACAGATGCTTTACTTTTCCCTAATTCTAAGACAACCTTATCTTTTGGGGAAACCATAATACATCGATTATTCAGCGTATGTGGACAAATTGCCGTAATCATGATAGCCTCAATCTCCGGAAATACAATTGGGCCGCCTGCGGATAAGTTGTAACCTGTTGAACCTGTTGGCGTACTAACAACCAATCCATCACAAAGATATGTGTCTACAAGACGGTCATTTACATATACTTTTACCGTGATGATACGGCATAACCCTCTTTTGCTGATTACAATATCATTTAAAGCGTGGCCATGGTATCCGGTATTGCTAAAGGTATTGTAATGGAGCACATCTCCTCGAAGCATCATTCTTTTATTGATCGTATATTCATCTTTAAATAATTTTTCAAAGACTGGAACCATATTTCCCGTTTCCACTTCTGCCATAAATCCAAGGGTTCCAAGGTTTATTCCAAGAAGGGGGATATTCTTATATACAAGGTCATTGGCAGCCTGGATGATTGTACCGTCGCCGCCTAATACTAAGGCAACATCCGTATCATCATCCACTGCATCTGCATCAATGTATGGGTCATATTCATTCACATGATTACTCGCTTCTTTTGCAATATAGCAAGACTTGTTCTGACTCTCCAAATAGGCTTTTATTTGGTTCGAAACTTTGTAATCTTTGTCTTTGTCGTTATTTGTTATTATACAAAACTTATCCATCAGAACCCCCTAATTATAGTTGCTCAAGTTACTTAAACTTTAGTATTTTAAGTAACGGAATAGATCTTCGTTTTAATACGTGTATTCTATAGTTCTCCATGTGCTTTTTGCACGATTTCAACTATTTCTTCATGTTCGATTACACCTTCTGACACTTCGCCATTTCTAATGTGTAATAGGTATTCGATATTTCCTTCTGGTCCTTTGATTGGAGAGTAGTCTAATCTTAGGATAGAGAAGCCTAGGCTCTTCGCAAAATCAATGATCATCTGGATTACTTCGATGTGCACGTTCTTATCACGAACAACACCTTTTTTACCAACTTGTTCTCTGCCGGCTTCAAACTGAGGTTTGATTAAGGCAACAACTTCCCCGTTTGGTGCAAGAACGCCTTGTACCGCGCCGAGTACTTTTGTTAATGAGATAAATGCAACGTCGATGGATGCAAATTCAATTACATCATCAAGATGCTCTGGTAAGATATATCTGATATTCGTCTTTTCCATAGAGACTACTCTTGGATCAGAACGTAATTTCCATGCTAA
>JAUNRX010000105.1 GCA_030539495.1 bacterium
CTCAGCTGCAAGGATTATGTCGCTAATGCGACCAGCTTCGGCGCGGGCAAAGTGTATGTTTCTTGTAAAGGACTTAAGACGCGAGAGTGTGTGGAACATACACTTTGTTTTAGTTTAGTATGCCATTTTAGTTTTTTCGTAGTATAATATAAGTTGACGGATAAAGTAAGCTGGACGAAGGAAGCAGTATTAGAGGATTGTAAGGAAGCACTTCAGACTAGTGAAGAAAAGAAGGAATGGCAGACTAGGAAACTAGCGGACCTTTTAAATAAATGGCCAGAATTAAGGGGAAAGGAATAGGAGAAACAATATGGGAAATGTAAATGAAAAAATTATAGTGAAAGGTTTTTTGCTTAGTGGATATGAAAAAGAAGATTATGATTTTGTATTAAGTTATGTTTCAAAAGACTATTTGGATCATAGTCCTGCAGGGGCTAGAAGCAACGAGGACGTTGTCGCGATCTTAAAAAAAGTACATAAAGCATTTTCAAATTTACACATTACTATTTTAGATTTATTTGGTGAGGATTCCATTGTTGCTACCCGTGTTCGGTTCGAAGGAATCCAGGTAGGAGAATACATGGGAATACAGGCTACCCATAAGAAGGTAACATGGGAAGCCTTAGAGAATTTCCGCCTTGCAAATGGTAAGATTGTTGAATCCTGGGGGTATTGGCCAATGGATCAAATAAAAGCGATGCTTAGTGAATAAACATTCGAAAGCCTTGTAAGGTAACGTCACCGGCGGCTTTTGCCATTTCTTCCAAAGAAAGAGTTGAGTTGATCATAAACCATTCAATATACATAGATACAATACCGGATGCAGCAAATTCGGCATAAAGCTGGAACATTTCTTTACTGATTTGAAAGTCATCCGTATAGCTGTCCATAAGTGCAGACTTCATAATCTGTTTTACTTTCACGAATAATAAAGTATTGGAATTGGCATAGACCAGTTGCTGGTATAGTTTAAAATCGTTACTGATCAGACCGTTTAGACTGCTGAAGAAAGCATAGACATCAAAGTTTTGATCAAAAAAACTGCAGTCTTTTAATAGATCGAGTAACTGATCTATAATTTCATTTTCGGTTTTATCAAGAATATCATGAATATTTGCATAGTACATATAAAAAGTCTTACGATTGACATTTGCCCGTTCGGCAAGTTCTTTTACGGTGATTTGTGCAATCGGTTTTTCAGCCAGCAAAGAGAGAAAGGCGTCCCGTATGCTTTGCTTTGTCTTGCCGATTCGTCGATCTATTTTTTTAAACTCTTTTTCCATTCAGACCTCCAAAAGTAACACATTTCTATTATGTGTGTATTAAGTAACACGAGTGTGAATATTGACCATTGTACATTGTCTAAACGTTGATTATAATTCAAACAGAATAAAAAAGCAACATGTGTTACATTATGAAGAATAAGAGAGGGTACAAGATGAGAGAGTTTATAATTTCAACAGATTCTACCGTAGATTTACCAAAATCATTTATTGAGGAGAATAAGATTGCGATTCATCCCCTCAACTATATTGTAGATGAGGTTGAGTACGGAGTTGAATTAGACGAAATGAAGCCGGAAGACTTTTATAGAGGGATGCGGGAAGGCAAGATGCCAACCACCTGTGCATCTAATCCAGAGTACATTACCGGCTTGATGATGGAACAGGTACGTCTTGGCTATGATGTCTTGCATATCAGTTTCTCATCCGCATTAAGCAGCAGCTATAATAATGCGACAATGAGTGCCAACCGAGTGATGGAAGAGGTCGAAGGAAGTAAGATTATCGTAGTAGACTCGCTGTCTGCTACTGCTGGACAGGCGTTGCTGGTAGTTTATGCAGTAGAGATGAAGAAACAAGGAGCATCTTTAGAAGAGATTTCAGACTGGCTTATTAAAAATCGAACCCATTTTGTACATCATTTTATTGTGGATGATTTACACCATCTTGTTCGTGGAGGAAGGCTTAAGAAATCCTCTGCAATTATTGGGACAGCATTGCAGATCAAGCCACTGCTTCATATGAATAATCAAGGTGAATTAGAGCCAATGGCAAAACTAAGAGGACGAAAAAAAGCGCTTAGAACATTGACAGATTCCATTGGCGACAACATGTTAGAACAAAAGATCTCAACGGTATTTATTTCTCATGCAGACTGCTATGAGGATGCTAAGTCAGTGGCAGAACAGATTAAGGATACCTATGGAATTGATACAGTTCCAATCGTGGACATTACACCGACGATTGGCGCCCATACGGGAGTTGGATGTATTGTTATATCGTATTTTGGGAAGATACGATAAGAAATAAATAAGGGGGAGTGTGATTCTTTCAGTTCATTTATGGAAGCTGATGGAACGACTTCATAAACAGGCACCTATCAAATAAGATAGGTGCCTCAGCTTGTCGACAAAGTCGCCAAGCTTTGGATGAAATCAGGATTTCATCCAGCACCGAGGGAAATGATTAGTGCTCATTCGTGCAAGTCCTTAAAAGGCAGGACCTATTCGCACTAATCCGATATCCGAAAAGCGTCGTTTCCGGATATCGATTTGAATGAACACCGATGGTTTTCAAACTTTCTCCCCAAGAATTACTTCGGAGAAAATGCAAAAATCACTTTGTCTACAGTCTGAGGCACCTATCAAATAAGATAGGTGCCTGTTTATGTTTATGAAGATTTCTTTCGTTGAAGGGAAAAATTGCATGAAGTAAATTATGGTAATGGACAAATGTTACTTCAAAAATAATGTCGAATCATGTATACTATTGTAGGCATTTGCCGAACATACACAGGAAAAGAGGATTAAAATTTGGATGTATTAATGATTGGAAATGTATCGCCGATATCGGGAAATTTCTTTAAGAAATTAGACACTACATATAAATGCATTGTTGTTGGTGATAACATGGATACATGGAACTGTAAGAATGTAATTTCTTATAAGGAACGTGGGAATGGTGAGGAACTTTCTCGTTTATATTCTACGTATAATTTTGAAACAGTCATATATTTTTCAAATACCATTGAGGGATGCAAAACACCTTACAATGAGTTGGAAAAACTTGATGCCACACTAAAGATATGTATAGAACATAACATACATAATTTTATTTATATAACAGCTTACAACGCAGGGGATTGTGGAAATATACTTATGCAGGCTTGCGAGAGTCTATGCCAATCTTATTCCAAAGAGGAGGATTTTTGCGTAACTATACTTAAGGTACCTTACCTTTATAGTACGATGTATGCAAAAAACCAACTTTCTGACTGGATTGGACAAGCGAAGAGAGAGAAGAAGATTACCTTTGATCGAAGCCCGGATTCTATGATTGATTTCTTATGTGACAAGGATCTTGCAGAACTGATTAAGAGAAGACTCGATACAAAGCAACACAGCTCATACCAAGTGATTTCTTTATCAGGAAATAATAAGATTACCGTAGAAGAACTGGTAAAACAGATTTCCCGTCAGATACCAGATACCGTTGGTATTTATGAGGAGAAGCAAATGAATCTGGTTATTGACGAAGATCAGAAAGTATTTGAACAATTTACCTGGAAACCCTCTCATACGCTTAAGAGAGAACTTTCAACAGTAATTGATGTCGTGAAAAATAAAAAAGAAGCAGCTGAGGTAGAAACAAAGAAAAAGACATCCAAGGTACGTTCCAAGGTTAAAATGTGTGTAGAGCTTGTGTTAATGTTCGTAGGAGTATTATTACTGAACCATTGGACAGAGGACAATATTTTAATCAGTTTCCTTGATTTTAGATTCTTATATGTTGTTTCTATGGGGATGATTTATGGATTAAATGCCGGAGTAATTGCAGCGTTCCTTTCCTGTGGCGACTACATTATTGAGAATACACAAGTGACTCATTGGCAGGTTATGTTCTACAACGTACAAAACTGGCTGCCATTTGCAAGTTATATCTTAATTGGTACCGTATCAGGATACTTAAAAGATAAGCATGAGAATGAGGTTTCCTTTGTGAAGAAAGAGCAAGAGATTTTAGAAGATAAGTACATTTTCTTAAATGAACAGTATCTTACAATCTTAGAAAATAAAGATCGTTTTAACAGCCAAATTATCGGATATCAAGATAGTTTCGGTAAATTATATTCTGTTGTTAAGAAGTTAGACTCTACGTTAACAAACGAAGTATTTTTTGAAGCAATCAATGTAATTGAAGATATGTTAGATAACCATTCAGTTGCCATTTATTCCATTAACGGAGAAAGTGACTATGCAAGACTTAACGTATGTTCAAAGAGCATTTACCATGAGCTTGGCAAGTCCTTAGCGTTATCCGATTATCCGGAAATGGTGGAAAAATTAAAGAATAACAAGGCATTTGTAAATACAACATGCCTAGCAGAGTACCCAGTATATGCAACTCCTATTTATAAAGGAAATGAATTGCTTGGTATGATCTTATTAATGAATGCGGATGACAGCCAGATGAATATGGAATTCTCCAATAAGCTTAGGATTCTTTCGGACTTAATCAAAGACTCCTTAATCCGTGCGATGGAATATGAGAACTACTCTGATCAAGTAATTGAAGGTACTCAAATTGTAAAAGAGGAGATCTTTAATGAGATTCTTAGCGTAAATGAACAAATGCGTGAAAAAGAATATTTAAATTACGCATTACTTCGCCTACATCACGCAGAGATGAGCATGGAACAGTTGGCAAATGTAGTAGCTGGACTAGTACGAAGCAGTGATGTGCTTGGTATTGGACGTGATAGAGCACTTCATTTATTACTTAGCCAGACAGGAAGACAAGATCTTGCAATTATCAGTGAACGTCTGAAAAAGTACAATATTCAGTTTGATGTTGTAAAGGCATAGAAAGGATTACGAACTATGGGTTATTTATTAGTAGGACATATAGTGATATGTGCCATTGTTTTTGTTCAGATGAAATTGCAGCTAATAAGGACAAGCGAACTTGTCTTTCCGATTGTACTCTTCATTCCTTTCTTTGGTTTCCTTTTGCTTTTAGCCGAAGAGTACTCGATACGTAGTAATACAATGGGGAATCGAGACTTTGAGATTGAGCAGTTAAAAATTCAGGATACAAAATATCGTCGAATTCAGATTGACCAAGGAGAAAACCAGGATATTACCGTGCCTTTAGAGGAAGCAATCGTAATAAATGATGAAGAAGTCAGACGTAAACTGATGCTTGATATTCTTCATAAAAAACCAGAGGATTATATTAATCTATTGCAGCGCACTAGGTTATCTGACGACGTAGAGCTTACTCATTATGCAACGACGAGTATGATGGAAATTCAAAGCAACTATGAGTTAAATATACAGAAGCTAAGTCAAGCATGCAGAAAAAATCCGGATTGTTTAGAAAGTTTAGAAAAGTACCGTCAAGAATTAAAGTCTTACATTGCCAGTGGCTTGATTAGTGGAACGGTATTGACAATTTATCGAAGCCAGCTGCATGAGGTATTAATTAAGCTTGTTACCATTGATCCTGAACAAAAAGAATACTTCCGTGATTTAATCGAAAATCAAGTGGAAATGAAACAGTATAGCGGGATTATGGAAATGCTTACGTTGATTAAAGAGAAATGGAAAGAGGAAGAAATAGTATATCAATTGTTTGTGAAATACTACTTTAGCATTGGACGTGGTGATTTGATTGCCAATGTGTTAGAGGAAGTAAGAGAAAACAAGGTCTACTTAACAAACGAAGGAAGAAATTGGTTCCAGTTTTGGAGCCAGGAGGAAGCATAGAATGAAGAGAAAGTATACAAAACTGTTCCTTCCGCTTCTTGCACTTGTAATTTGCGGTGTGGTCGTAATCGTGGAACGTATCGGTGTAAAATATGATGTGCAGATGATGACCCAGGAGGGCAAGCTTAGCTTTTCCGAGGCAGTAGAAGAAGAAGCAACATGTTTGCTGCTTGTAAATAAGAAGGATAAGGTAAGTGAACAGTTTAAGACAATGATGGGTACCGTATTAGACGGGATGAAGATAAGTTACGACATCCATAATGTCAATAAGGGAGACTTCATTGACAAGCTGGATCAATACGATAGCGTCATCATTACATTTGAAGAGTGGAATTTAATCAAGGACCAGCTAGACTCATTATGTCAATGGGTAGAAGAGGGCGGTCATGTTATGAATACAGTAACGCCTGCACCAGATCAAGCATTTGTCTCCGTTGCAAAAGCATTAGGGATCAAGAATATACCGGATGAATATGCCAGCATTACTGGATTTCGAATGTTAAACGATGTGATGCTTGGTGCCACAGAAGAAGATGAGTTTATCTTTGATGAGGAGAATCATGAGGAGTTGTTAATTTCTCTAGACCTGGCATTAACAGAACAGGCAAAGCTTTATATGACATCAAAAGATGGAAAAGTTCCACTTTTGTGGAAAACTAAGTACGGTAATGGTGATTTCGTCATTTTAAATGAAACATTAACAGAAAAATATCAGCGTGGTTTTTTATGTACTGCTTTCAGCTTGCTTGATGATACGACCATTTACCCGGTTATCAATGCTAGTTCCTATTATTTAGATGATTTCCCAGCTCCTGTACCAAGTGGAAATGGTGAATATATTAAAAATGATTATGGAATCGATATTGGAACATTTTACGCGACTGTGTGGTGGCCAAAGATGCTTCAATGGGAAAAGAAGTATAAGATTAAGCATACTGGATTAATTATTGAAAATTATAATGACGTGGTGAAAGCGCCATTTGCAACGAATGAGGAGACTTCCAAGTTTATTAGTTACGGTAATATGCTTCTTAACCATGGCGGTGAATTAGGGCTTCATGGATACAATCACATGCCTCTTTGTTTAAGCGGGATTGATGATAAACGTCAGTATGGTTCCTATAAGCTATGGGAAACAAAAGAAGACATGAAGAAGGCATTAGCAGAGCTTCATACATTCTCAAGCAATCTCTTCCCAAATGAAACGTTTGCAGTGTATGTTCCACCATCAAATATTATTTCAGAAACAGGAATTCGAACTTTAGTAGAAGCTTGTCCTGACATTAAAGTAGTGTCCTCTTCTTATATGAAAGATGCTGAGGGAAGGGTATATGAACAAGAGTTTACTGTGGATGAAACAGGCTTAATACATGCACCTAGAATTACCTCTGGATGTGATATTGACCAATATCAAAAGATTACAGCATTATCAGAGCTTAATTTTCAATATGTACAATCCCACTTTACGCATCCGGATGATGTTCTGGATGAAGACCGTGGAGCAAGCAGAGGATGGAAGAGTCTTAGTGATTCTTTAGAAGATTACATTAAATGGGTGAATACTTCTGTACCTGAAATGCGTAACGCAACAGGAAGCGAAATGGGGAAAGCAGTATTACAATATCATAACTTGTCTGTAAAGCGTTCCTTTGAAAATAATGAATTAAAGGTTTCCCTTGGTGGATTTACTGGAGAGGCATACCTTATGCTTCGTATTAATGAAGGAACTCCAAAGGAAACAACAGGCTGTGAGCTTACAAAATTAAAGGGTGACCTTTATATGGTAAAAGCGACACAAGATGAAATAAAGATTACTTTAGGAGAATAACATGAGAGTATGTTTGATATTAGAAGGCAGTTACCCTTATGTGTTTGGTGGGGTGTCCAGTTGGACCCACCAATACATAAATGCAATGCCGGAGACGGAGTTTGTCCTATGGTGTATCGGCGCAAAGGCGGAAAACAAGGGAAAGTTTAAGTTTGAGCTGCCCAAAAACGTAGTCGAAGTACATGAAGTATTTTTAGATGATGCACTTCGAATCACACCAGATGCAAGGGGAAAATCAATCTCATTGACAGCAGAAGAAAAAGAAGAGATGGAAAAGCTATTTGCTTGTAAGAATCTTGATTGGGATGTTTTATTTGAGCTATTCCAGAATAAAAAAGTAAACCCAGTATCCTTGCTTATGAGTCCAGAGTTTTTAGATCTCATTGTCTCGATTTGTAAAACACAGTTCCCATATATCTCCTTCGTGGAATTTTTCCATACCATTCGATCCATGATGCTTCCAGAGTTGTATTTAATGACCTCTAAGGTGCCAAAGGCGGATGTTTATCATGCAACTGCAACCGGTTACAGCGGTATTCTAGGAAGCCTTGGTAAATGGAAGTACAATAAGCCATTTATTGTAACGGAACACGGTATTTATACAAGAGAGCGTGAAGAAGAATTACTTCGTGCTACATGGGTATTGCCTCACTTTAAGCAAATGTGGATTGATTTATTCTACACATTTTCCGATTGTGCGTACCGTCATGCAGATAAGGTAACTGCATTATTCCATAGAGCCAACTTAATCCAGCAGCAGATTGGCTGTGAGGAACAGAAACAGTTGGTAATTGGAAATGGTGTTCATTACAGACGTTTCTGTGATATTAAGCCTAAGACGCCAAATGGTTATTATGATATTGGTGCGGTTGTCCGTATTGCCAAGATCAAAGATATTAAGACAATGATCTATGCATTTTCAGAAGTGAAAGCGGAAGTGAAAAACGCTCGTCTTCATATTCTTGGAGATGTGGATGATGAAGAATACTTTGATGAATGTAAGAGGCTGATTGCACAATTACAGGTAAAAGACATTATCTTTACAGGTATTGTGAATGTAATTGAATATATGGAAAAACTGGATTTCACACTTCTTGCAAGTATTTCAGAAGGGCAGCCATTATCGGTATTAGAATCGTTTGCAGCAGGAAGAGCAGCCATTACAACGGATGTTGGATGCTGTAGGGAACTTATTTATGGAGAACCTGAGGATACCCTTGGAGAAGCAGGAATCTTGGTACCGCCAATGCATAAAGAGAGTCTGGCATCTGCAATGGTCCTTCTTTGCAAGGAAGAAGAAATGCGTAAAAAGATGGAGCAGGTTGCAAAGCAACGTGTGAAAACATACTTTACCCATGAAATCAGCATGGACAAATACCGAAAACTTTATCAGGAGGTACTGTAAATGGCTGGAATCGGGTTTGAATTAAAGAAAATGTTTAAAAAGAAGGGAATCTTATCGACCTTAAAGGCGTATGGATATGCAGGCGTTGTCTGCGTAGGTCCAATGATTCTCGGAATTCTTTTATTACTTGGAATTCGTTACCTTGCCGGCATCGGTGGTGCGACTTCTGATGAAAAAGAATTAATTAACTGTATGGTAACTTATACCCTTCTTATTTCCATGGTACTATCCAATGGATTTGGTCTTGTTACGACAAGATATACGGCAGATCAGCTTTATATGGATAAAAAGGAGAAAGTGTTACCGTCCTTATTAGGCAGTATTTCCATTATGTTAGTGTTTGGATGTATCGTTTACGGCATATTCCTTGCATTTTCTGGAGTAAGTGTGACTTATCAAATCCTTTGCCTTATTATATTTGCGGAGTTAATCGTTGTTTGGACACAGATTAATTATCTTACGGCAATCAAGGATTATAAGGGGATTTTACTTACATTCTTTGCTTCCATTATAGGAGCAGTTGTACTTGGATATATATTCTTACTGCTTCATGTAGAAGTGATTACAGCAATGTTACTTACTGTATGTATCGCTTATGGAATTATGATGGTGCGATACCATGTATTGTTAATTCGTTATTTTCCAAAGGGAGAAGGAAGTTCCTTTGAATTCTTAAAATGGTTTGACCGTTATCCGGAATTATTGTGGATTGGAGTAACCCTGTCCGTTGGATTATTCGGGCATCTTGTGATTATGTGGGCAAGTCCTTCCAATAAGCAGATTGCAGGCTTATTCTATGGAACACCATCTTATGATATTCCGGCATTACTTGCCTTTTTATCAATCTTGGTTACAACGATTAACTTTGTAACAAGTGTAGAAGTTAACTTTTATCCAAAATACCGTACTTACTTCAGTCTATTCAATGATGGTGGTACATTAATGGATATTGAGCAGGCAGAAAAAGAAATGACAACGACATTAATTCAGGAGTTAACGTATACCTTTACGAAACAAATCTTTACCACGATTATCTTTATTATCGGTGGAACCATTGCAATTCCATATCTTCCGCTTGGAATGAGCGATGATATGCTTGGAATTTATCGTGTACTTTGTATTGGATATGCCTTTTATGCCATTGGTAATGCAACTATGTTGATTCAGCTTTATTTTGCTGATGCAAAAGGTGCCCTTGTTAGTACCACATCCTTTATGGTAGTCAGCTGTGTGGCAACTTGGTGGATGAAAGGCATGAATATCAAATGTTATGGCCTAGGCTTCCTGCTTGGTGGTATGACGTTTGCAATAGTATCCTTATTTTTATTATTTAGATACTTAAACAACATTATGTATCACGTGCTATGTAACCAGCCAATTACGGCAGAAGAGTCTAGAGGAATCTTTACGAAGTTAGGCGAATGGGCAGCAAGAGTAGAACTGAAAAATGATTAAGTAAGGAAATAATATGAGTACGAGAAAGAGGATTATTATGTATCTTTTAACAGCAGTAGTCCTAGTAATTGCCACAGTGGTATTATATACTGTGGCAATTACGCATTATAGCTATCAATATAACCGAACAGAGGAAGTATTAGCAAATCCAATGATGGGATTTGCACCAAATGCGGATTATACGGCTGCAGTAGGAGAGAATACATTAGTTTATGTAGATGTAACTTGGAGAGAGCTAGAACCAGAGCAAGGAAAGTTTGCCTTCGATGCCATTAGCAAGGAAAACCAGTTGGCACACTGGAGAGAGCAGGGGAAGAAAGTTGTTTTTCGTTTTATGTGTGATGTGCCAGGAGAGACGAAGCATATGGATATCCCAGATTGGCTGTATGAACGGACAAAGGATGGTGAGTTTTATGACTCTTCCTATGGTAAGGGATATTCCCCTGAGTATGAAAATCCAATCTTTATTAAATATCATGAAAAGGCAATTGCTGCTCTTGGAGCAGAATATGGAACGGATACCTTCTTTTGCTTTGTAGAACTTGGAAGTCTTGGACATTGGGGAGAATGGCATGTGAAATATGATGAAGGCGTACCATTGATCCCTAGAGATGAAGTATGTAACATATATGTGGAACATTATGTAAATGCATTTCCAAATGCCAAATTATTGATGAGACGTCCATTTTCAGCAGTTAAAACGTATGGACTTGGTGTCTTTAATGATATGACTGGGGAAATTACAGATACCAATACATGGTTAGAGTGGATGAATCAGGGAGGAAGATATACAGAGCCAAAAGAAACACATCAGTTGGCAACTGTACCTGAAATATGGAACAGCAGTCCGGTAGGCGGCGAGTTTACTAGTACAATGACAATGGAGCATATGCTGACAACCAATCTTTCTACTACCTTAGAGTTATTAGAAAAGACACATATGACCTTTATTGGACCAAAATGTCCAATTGCCAATGAGGAGGCGATTAAGTTTCCGGCAGAAGTAAAGAAGGTCCTTGAAACGGTTGGATATCGTTATGGAGTAAGCAAGGCTAGAATTGCTTATAATTCCTTTAGCAATAGAGCGAAAGTCAATATTAAGATGTGTAATTACGGGGTAGCACCAATGTACTTTAATTGGCCGGTCTATCTTTACCTGTTGGATCAGGATCAGCAGGTGATTTCAAAAATTGAGCTTCCAATTAACTTAATGGAAATAGCACAAAATCAATCCAGAGATGTGGAAATGATTCTTGAAGAAGAATGCTTGCAGAATGGAATGGTTAAGGTAGCAATTGGAATTGAGAATCCAGATACCAATCAGCCAGAGGTGGCATTGGATATGGACAGTACCTCTGTTGGCAAGAAATATATATTAAATGAGTAAAGAAGACAGGATACATTGTAAAATATAGTAAGTTCATTGTATAATAGAGTAAGTGAACTAAGAATTTTATAATTTAAAGGGGCAGGTGACAGAAAAAATGTGGATCGTATTCGCAATTGGTTCTGCATTTTTCGCGGGGGTTACATCAATTCTTGCAAAATGTGGGATTAAGGAAACAGATTCTAATGTTGCAACCGCAATTCGTACAATCGTAGTCTTAGTATTTTCTTGGATTATGGTGTTTATTGTAGGATCACAAAATAGCATTTCCACAATCAGTGGGAAGACATTGTTGTTTTTGATCTTATCCGGATTTGCAACAGGAGCATCTTGGTTATGCTATTTTAAGGCATTACATTTGGGGGATATAAACAAGGTAGTGCCAATCGACAAGTCTAGCACAGTACTTACCATTATATTGGCATTTATTTTCCTTGGCGAACCAATCGGTGCGTGGAAGGCAGTAGGATTGGTTGGAATTGCAATCGGTACCTATATGATGATAGAGAAGAAAGCCGTGGTAAATCAAGTAGAGACAGGAAACAAGTGGATCTTTTATGCATTGGGTTCTGCTGTGTTTGCAAGTCTTACTTCCATTCTTGGAAAAGTAGGGATTAGCGGCGTAGAGTCAAACCTTGGAACCGCAATCCGTACCATCGTAGTTTTAATTATGGCGTGGGTAGTTGTCTTTGTAACGAAGAAACAGCATACGGTGAAATCGGTTCCAAAGAAGGAATTGATCTTTATCGTTCTTTCGGGAATTGCAACAGGAGCATCTTGGCTTTGCTATTACCGTGCGCTTCATGATGGACAGGCAAGTATCGTTGTCCCAATCGACAAATTAAGTATCCTTGTCAGCATATTGTTCTCTTATGTAGTATTTAAGGAACGATTGACGAAAAAGTCATTTGTTGGTTTGATACTGATTGTTGGCGGAACATTAGCGATGTTGTTATAAGTGAGGAAAACCTTTATGGGTATGATACCTATAAAGGTTTCAGCTTGTCGACAAAGTCGCCAAGCTTGGATGAAATCAGGATTTCATCCATTCCCTGAAGGAAATGATTAGTGC